>JAFNGF010000289.1:11154-13562 GCA_017885385.1 Planctomycetota bacterium | reverse complement strand
GCCACGTGGTCGTGCTCCGCCTGAAAACCCCCATAAACAGAACCGCTGGTCGTGCTCAAGAATTTGACAAAGCGAACCGTGCCCTGGCCTTCTTTAAGGTTCCAGAAATCTACGTCTTTGCCCTGGAATTTAGTGTGCGTCCAGGGCATCCAGATTCCCAGATGATGGATGTGGTCGGGCGGATGAATGTTGGTAAGTACGTCACCGCTGGGCGACCACAAGGGATGGATAAATCCGCTGCGGCTAAAAAGTTCGCTTTGCCCTTGCGGCGGCGGAACAACAGCGTGGTTGTATCTAAGAATTTTGCTGCCTCTTGTTTCGATCTCTAAGAACGCATCATTTCTTGTTATGAGAACGAGTACGGATCTTTCCGCATACGACCGACCCTCCATAAGTTCATAGATTCGTTCTTCCCCAGGGCGTGTAGTACCATCGAGTATCCACCACAGCCGCGGCGGATTGCCGGGCTCGATTTTCTTAGCAACGGGTGAACGGTGAGAGCCCTTGATTTCATACAACGCTAATTCAGTGTAGGTTATGCCATCAAGGGCAACAGACACAGGGGTATCGATTCGGGTGTGCTTTCCAGCTTTGACAGTGATTCTTGCCAGTGGTTCATCCGCTGCAAACGATTGGACTGCTGCCGGCGACCATAGTGTGAAAATACAGATCGAGGTAATAAATGCTGATGCACGACTTGGCATTTTGCTCCCTTTCGCCTAAGAGTATTCTTTGTATATCAACTCCTTCGGGTGCGAAAGGCTATAGGATAGCAGGTCGGGATATTTCAATCAAGGCTTATGCCGTAGATTCTTGCCCGAGGGATAAGGAAGAAAAGCCACAGCTCGCTGCGCTGGCCGCGGGGCAGATTTCACAGACGCCGTTCTGAGCGGAGCGAAGAATCCCGCCGGATGCCGGATGCTTCGGCTGCGCCTCAACAGTGTGAATCCGTGTAAATCCGTGTCTAAAAATTCGATGATATACGTGCCCCTGCTTTCGCAGGGGTAAACTTGCCCCGCGCAAGCGGGGAGCAGCAGTCGAATGAGATGCGAGCAACCCCTGCGTCCGCAGGGGCAGGCTTGTCCCCGCGCAGGCGGGGATATCCGCACGCCGTCGCCAAAGCTCTGTCGCGTCGGCGACTTATCCCTTCACACAGACCATAGGCTCGAGCTTGGCCACTTTCTTGGCTAATTCGGCCTTGTCGGTGGCGTCAACCACCTCATTGACATCTTTGTATGCGCCGGGGGCTTCCTCAGCAACGCCGCGGACCGATGCCCCCCGGATGATAATACCCTGCTCGGCAAGTGTCCTTATAACGTCTCTTCCCTGCCATTTTTTTGCCGCCTGGGTTCGGCTCATCGCTCTTCCTGCGCCGTGGCAGCAAGAGCCAAGAGAAAGTGACATATTTTTCTCCGTGCCGACCAGTACATAAGAAGCGGTCCCCATAGTTCCGCCGATTAGAACCGGCTGGCCCACTGCTTTCAAATCAGCCGGCAGCAACGGATGGCCGGGGCCAAAGGCACGAGTAGCGCCTTTGCGGTGCACGTACAATTTNNAGGTTGCTTTTGGGCCAGATTTCGGCGAAGACCTGCCTGATTAAATGTGTCAGAACCTGGCGATTGGCTATGGCACAATTCATTCCACAGTTCATCGCGCCTATGTATTGCCGGCCAAGCTCAGATTTGATCGGCGCACAGGCAAGCTCTTTTTCAGGGAGTTCTATGCCCTGGTTTCTCGCCTCTTTGACCATTCTGCTCAGAAAATCCGTGCCGATTTGATGGCCAAGTCCGCGCGAGCCACAGTGGATGCCCACCAGGATGTCATCGCGATGCAAGCCGAACGCTTCCGCACAGGCGGCGTCATAGATTTCAGTGACTTTTTGTACTTCCAGGTAGTGATTGCCCGAACCAAGTGTGCCGACTTCCTCCTCCTGGCGTTTTTTTGCCTGGTCGGAGACGTATCTTGGCTCAGCGCCCGTCATGCACCCATGTTCCTCGGTATGTTCGAAGTCTGCCGTGGTTCCGAAGCCTCGCTCGACCGCCCACTGGGCGCCCCCCACCAGCATATCGTCCATTTCACGCCTGGAGAGCTTGAGCTTTCCTCTGCTGCCGACGCCGGCGGGTATTCGCCGGGCTAACAAATCCGCAAGTCTATTTTTTTGAGGCTCGATGTCACCCACGGTAAGCCCCGTCCGTAGCGCCCGCACGCCGCACGATATATCGAAGCCAACGCCCCCTGCTGAGACTACGCCGCCTTGCTCGGCGTCGAAACCTGCCACGCCGCCTATGGGAAAGCCGTAGCCCCAGTGAGCATCGGGCATCGCGTAAGAGGCCTTTACTATGCCGGGCAGCTTGGCAACATTCACCGCCTGCTCAAAAACCTTCTCGTCCATATCCCTGATAAGTTTC
>JAFNGF010000289.1:0-11081 GCA_017885385.1 Planctomycetota bacterium | reverse complement strand
CTCCGTCCTCCGTTGCTCCGCGTCCTCTGCGGTTAAGTCCCTTTCAATTTCTGCTATTCTCCCGAACTACACGTCAACCACACATTGTACCACCCAATCTCCGTTTTTGTCCTGCCCGACCTTCAGGTCGGTGTACGTGGCGGCTTTTACTTCCACGACAGGACTATGCTTTTTGACATCAATCTTTTCGCCGAAGACCCTTGCCAAAAGGTGTTCGCTGTCGATGCTAACGTCGAATCGACTGAAGAGCATTTGTCGCGTCGCCATTTCGTATATTACAGCATTCAGCCAATCTACAAAAAGAAACTCATCGTCCTGGTCTTGGCAGCTAATTTTGACCTCTNNCTTTTGGCTCTACCGTTTTAAGGTCGGCGATGATGGCCGTCAAAGCCAAAGCAGCCTGGGTGAAGGCCTCTTCTTTACTTGGTCCAAAGCCGCGAATCCCTATATCAGCCGGATGCGAGTAGTGTTCCCAGTATGCGTTGGTCATAACTGTGCCAAGACCCTGCGTGAAACGCGGGGCTAAATATTTAGCCTGAGGTTTTACCGCAGGTTTAGGGGATGGTTAAGTGCTTTGCCAGACGCCGTCAGCAGCTCGCTGCGATGGCCGCGGGGCAGCGGGCTGGTCGGCCTGATCCCCGCACTTGCGGGCGGAGGGTTGCCCGTCAGTCGTATGGCGGGCTCGCCCCTGCGAGGGACCCCGCTCCGAGGGAATCCGAGGCATGGGTCTGGCCTGCTCCTCGACCGCCATACGTACGGCGGACTGGCTTGGCGGCGTCTCCATAATCGGAATACGGGCAGATTCCTGCTCTTTTTGCCCCGCTCCGGCTTCGGCCTTCGCCGAGACGAGCCGAAGAACTCGATTGCACCGAGAATTCAGATCATCCAGTGCGTTCATAAAGTTCATATACGCCTCGTAGGGCGAATCATAAGGATTGAAGTATTTGTGAACGTCCCCATCCGAAAACCACTTTGTGCACATATAATAAAAGTGATCCGAGGTTTGCAGCTTTCTCCAGTCCGCAAGTATCCGTTCATCTTTTGTCGCCTTAACCTTATTTTCGAGCTTGTAAAGTTCGGCAGCGGCACTTTGCTGCATTGCATTTCCCTGCCAGGCGGAGAGGTCTCTTTCGAGGTCCGCCCAGCTTATGGTGTAAGGCGCATCGAACACACCGACCGCATCGTATGCGGCAACCACCTCGGAAGGAGTCTTGAAATCATTGTCGGGGTGTTTGAAGATTTCCTCCGGCAGTTGCCGCATGAAATTGAAAATGCCCGTGTCTTCCCATTGGTGTTCGCCAAAGGTCTCGTAATCCATAAAGAGGTTGACCACATAGCCGTTGCCGTTGACGGCGTTGACCCAGCTGGCAAACTTGTCGGCCCTGAGAGGCCACTCGTTCCAGGACCGATTGGAAAACCTAAATGCTATGTCATCACTGAGGCGGTAGTTCTTAAGCAGAAGCTTAAGCCTCTTCGAATTGGGCGGACGGTAGACGAAGTTCGGACTTCTGTAGCCCAGGATATAATCTGCTCCTTCTACCAGTATCGCGTCGAAGCAGCCCAGCCGGTCAATCAGAGGGGGCAAATTATTATTGTAGATAAGCTCGGTGTTTCTGAAAATGCGGGGCGTCTGGCCAAAAAACTTCTGGACAGCTTGCTTGTGAGATTCAATTTGCTCGATGAATTCATCCACCGAATATAGAAAGCTCAAGCTATGGTGGTAGGTCTCCGCGAGAAACTCTACACAGCCGGTCGCCGCCAGCTCCTGGAAGCTGGATAGAACCTCCCGCGAGTGCGATTGCAGCTGCTCCAGCAATACGCCGGTTATGCTAAAGGCGACCTTAAACCTGCCCCGGTATTTCTTGATCAGGTCCAGCAGCAGCAGATTTGTCGGCAGGTAGCATTTATTGGCTACTTTTTTGCAGACCTCCTCGTTTTTGGAGTCGTCGAAGTAATTGCTGTCCTGGTGGAAGATGGTGTAGTGCCTGAGCCTGCAGGGCTGATGAACCTGAAAGTAAAAGCATACCGACGCCACAATGTGCACTCCTTGCGGCAATGTTAGCACAATAGCTCTGAAAGGACAATGTATTTCTATTTTCCCAGCCGGATTTCGTTAGATACCGAACGGCGGCAGTTTTTGTTCGCTGAGATTTGTTCGAAACGTCCGGCAGACGCCGTTCTGAGCGGAGCGAAGAATCTGCCGGCGAAAACGCCCGAATGCCACGACTCTCACGGGGCAGACCCCTCGACCGGGCTCGGGGCAGGCCCGCCCGCGAGCAAGCCGGGGCGGCTCAATGGTTCTTGAAGCTTCTCATCCACTGCGGCCAATCATCGGGCCTGACGCCGCCGGCTTGGGTCCATGGGCCGGTTGTGTCAAACTCGCGATGCCACTTCAACGTCCATAATTCTTTAAGGCCAACGTTCCGCACGGACCAATCCATAAAAAGGCCGTTCGTGTGGGCGTCATGCCGGTCGATGCAGAAGGTCCACATCGCGCCCGATCCTACAGACCGTCTATCCTCAGCATCCGGCGGGTCGTTATTATGCCGCGGCGCTGCGTGCGGCACCCGGCAATCCAGAAGCACAGGGACACTGCCGGCGCCTTTAACCAGGCAGCTCTGCCATAATGGCGGCCTGGAAGCCGGCAAAGCGGCGCCCGCAGACTCAGATGGGTAGGAAGTAAGCGCCCAGAAATTCAGCCCGTAGCTGCCGATGAACCGGGGATCGCCTGGGTACGTCAGAAACCACGCCCAGGCTGAGGACTTGTCGCCGAGCTCCAGGCAAGCCTGCACCTTGGGTATTTCATAATCTCGAGCTTTGCGAGCGGTTGGGCACAACAGCAGTCTGCCCCGGTCGCGACGGTAAGGCCCAAAATAGTACCTGCCGTTATGGTCGCGGTAGAACCAGGAGAAAAACGGCCCAAAGAACTCGTCCCATCCGAAGAGCTTGCCATCGTTCTCGCAAGTGTACGTCGAACAAATATAGGCCCATTCGCGCAATCTCGCTTGACAGGCGATTGCTCTGGCTTGCTGTCTTCCTCGCTGCAGGGCGGGCGCTAATAGCGCCATCAATAAGGCGATAATGGTAATCACCACCAAAAGCTCTATCAACGTCAACCCCGTTAGAAATCCACAGCGATGCCGGCTGTCCCGGCAAGGCGGGCCTACTTCTAACAGCGTAAAGCCTTTTCGTTTGAGCATTGTCGGTCTGCCTCCTTTTAAGGAGTTTTTCTGCCCGACACTTTCCATCAAGAGATGCCGTATCCGCCAAGTTTAGCTATTGTGATTATAATGCACGTTCGCCCGGTAATGCAAGCGATTTTTCTGGACAGTGCCCCCACAAATTTGATAGAATCTTATAGAACTGTAAGCCCTCGGCCTGAGCTCGGGCCGATGGCTGCCGCCCACTTCTTCGGAGGATAGAGATGCGTAATTGGGACAATCGAGCATCAAGATCGTTACTGGCATTGTTTGCTATCTGCTCGTTCTGCCTGCCGGCTTACGCCAAATACGGCGGCGGAAGCGGCACGGAAGCAGACCCATATCGGATTTACACAGCCGAGCAGATGAACACAATCGGGGCAAACCCTGCCGACTGGGACAAGCATTTCAAGCTGATGGCCGACATCGACCTGAGTGCTTACACCGGAACAACCTTCAATATCATCGGCAGGGGGACCCCTTTCGATCCCGTTTCAACTCCGTTTAGCGGCGTGTTCGACGGCAACGGCCATATCATTTCGAACTTCACGTACACCTCTACGGGCGTAAATGCTATAGCAGTTTTCGGAAACGTCAGCGGCGTAAGTTCAAAAATCATGGATTTGAAATTGCTGACTCCCAACGTCCGGGCGGGGGCGGGCGATTATGTTGGCGCCCTGGTAGGGGCGTTCGAGAGCGGAGTAATCACCGGCTGCCGCGTCGAACGCGGCAACATTTCAGGCCGATTGTATGTCGGCGGACTGGTAGGGTCAGATGAGGGCACGATCATCAACTGCTGCTCAAGCGGCAGCGTCTGGGGCGATTGGTATGTAGGCGGCTTGGTCGGAGGAGTTGGCGACGGCAAAGTGACCATGTGCTACTCCACCGCCGCCGTTTCAGGCAATACAGATGTCGGTGGGCTGGCTGGCTGGACCGCCGATGAAGCAAGCGCCGTCACCAATTCCTACGCTACGGGCACTGTCCAGGGAGGCATGTATGTTGGCGGACTGGTAGGCCAGGTCGAACGCGGAGCAGCATATAAGTGCTTTTCAACGGGCAAAGTTTCGGGCAATCAATATGTCGGCGGACTGGTGGGAAACGTGCGGGTCCTGGGAACTGTCATGCACTGTTTCTGGGACACTCAAACAAGCGGCTGGCCAACCAGTGCCGACGGAACAGGCAAAACTACAGCCCAGATGCGAACGATGACCACCTTCACTACCGCAGCCTGGGACTTCTTCACCATCTGGACCATTTGCGAGGCAGTCAACTACCCCGTGTTGCTCTGGCAGATTCCCGCGGGCGATTTTCGCTGCCCCGATGGCGTCGACTGCATCGACCTGGCGTGGTTCGCACAGCACTGGCTGAACGAACAATGCTTTGCAGCCAACTCTTATTGCGACGGCGTCGACCTCGATCAGTCCAGCTTCGTGGATTTTGCCGACTTCGCCGTATTTGCCGGCAACTGGCTGACAGGGATTAGATAATTGTCAATTTTTCAATCCTGAACGAGTCTACTCCAAGCGGGCAGCGGTGCTTGCAGCAGCGGGGGCAAAAAAAACGGGCCAAACTGCTGAGGAAGGAGGGTACTCAGCTTGGCCCGCACGGATTCCCTTCCTCAGTACCCTACGAACGCACAAAGCTACAGTTCACGTAAAAATATTTGCCCGCAAAAGATTCCTGTTTTCGTAGGTTCCATCAGCCGTAGATAGACCGATAATTTCGCAGTTTAGCCGTCGCCGACTCGGCGACGGACACTGTAATAATCCACATCCGACGGAGCGGGGCTAAACGCGAATCCTCCCCCCTGAAGTGGTAGAAAGACAATAAACCACAGCCCGGCGGTACGCAATTATATATGGAAGTCCAAAGATTGGTATGCAGAAACCTGCATACCCTACGGACTACGGACTCTATGCTACGGGCGGCAATGGCAGAGCGCACGGGTGGCATCCTCAATCCGCCGTCCATTGGGCGGATTGGGGATGGTTTCTCTCTGGCTGAACACGTACCTTCTGCATACCTATCTGCTGGTATGCACAGCATACGCCACATATAGAACCTGGAAGCTGCCCGAATTGGTAGGGTATGCAGGTTTCTGCATACCTGTCAGGCCTATGCACAGGCCCATCCCCAAGCCGCCATACGTCCGGCGGATAAAGCCCGTCCGTTTATTCAAAGTACGAGCAGCGAGTTTTGTCCGTTTCCCACACGGTTACACAGGCAAGCATCGCCCCGCTGAATTTGCCCACGAGTCTATTCCACGCGAAAGCAGCGATATTCTCAACCGTAGGAATAGTCGTGGCAAACTCAGCAACGTCCACATTCAGATTCTTGTGGTCGAGCACTTTTATAAGCTGGTCATCCACAATTCTCTCGAAGTCGCCGATGCAAAAATCCCCGCCATCTGTCGGTTTCTTAATCGTGACCTCGACAACGTAGTTGTGCCCATGGCCGCTGGGATTTGCGCACTTTCCGAAAATCTCAACATTACGCTGCTGGCTAAATTGGTCATTCCATAGCTTATGCCCTGCTGCAAATGCAAACTTCTCGCTAAAGTAAATCATTGCCGGCTCCTCGCAGTCTACCGCAAGCTCTCTGAAAGGATTGAGCTTCAGGCTTAATTTGTTCAGCCGAACCCCCGCGTCTTCCTGTCGCAAGACAGCAGCGGGGGCGAACTTGTCAGCCAGCTGATCCCACACCGACCGCAGCATTTCCGCTACCGCAGATAGGGCGACAGATTTGCCCTGTTGGAAATCAGCTCTTACTCGCCGGGCAAAAATTGGTATGCCGAATTCGCGGACCTTGCTATCAATGTCGGTTACGTTCACCACGAATCCTGTCGCCGGCTCAACATTACCCGCCAGCTCTACAGACAATTCCAAAAATACCGATAACCCTTCGCCCACCGGCTTGGACGCATAGGGATTAAATCCCTCATTCTCCCCCGCCGCCCCGCCTCGCGGCGCAAGACGCGGGGGCTGGTGCGGCAAGAAAGGATTAATTGAAAACCGAACCTGGCGGGTCAGCGTATGCATAAAAAGACCTCAAAAGCCACAGAGGCTTGTCCTGAGCGAAGCCGAAGGGACACAGAGTTCACAGAGATAAAAAAATAGGCAACCGTTCACAGCAATAAATTGGCGTTTTTATGTCATTGCGAGGCCTTTAGGCCGAAGCAATCTCAACCTCTCATAGCCAAAAGATTGCCGCGCTCGGCTCTGCCTCGCTCGCAATGACGAAAAATGGCCAAAATTCGACATGCTACCCTGTGCACGGTTACATTTCGTTTTACCGAGTTCCATTATGTATCAGGCTCAGAAGCTCACTTCGGCTTTTCGGATCTTTCCTGAATATCCCTCGAAGTGCCGATGTCACCATCACCGAGCCGGGCTTTTTTATGCCCCGAATGGTCATGCAGCTATGTGAGGCCTCTATCACAACCGCGGCGCCCTGCGGCTTTAGGCTGTCCATTATAAAATCCGCGATCTGGTAGGTAAGCCTCTCCTGGGTCTGCAACCTACGGGCAAAATCATCCACGATTCGAGCCAGCTTGCTGACCCCCAATACTTTGCCCTTGGGCAAATAGGCAACGTGAGCTGAGCCCATAAACGGCATCAAGTGATGCTCACAGATACTATAAAAAGGGATGTCACGCAATAGAACAATCTCGTCGTAGCTCTCGTTAAAGACGCTGCGAAGATGCTCCTTCGGGTCTTTGTGCATTCCCGCCAGAAGTTCACTGTACATCTTTGCCACCCGCGCGGGCGTTTGCTTTAGTCCCTCGCGACTGGGGTCTTCACCAACTGCTGCAAGTATCTCTGCAACAGCCTTCTCAATCCGCGCGACATCTATCAATTCGCTCTCGTTGCCCATTTAACTGCCCTTGCTCGCCAATTCCATTAGGTAGGTGGTCAGCAGCCTCACGCCGAAGCCGCTTGAGCCTTCTGCGGTATATTCGGTGGCAGTTTTGAATATATCCACTCCTGCGATGTCCAGATGCGCCCATTTAGCGTCGCCTACAAACTGTCTCAAGAACGCAGCCCCCGTGCAGGCGCCGCCCCATTTGCTGCCGATGTTTTTCAAATCCGCTATTTTGCTTTTCATTTCCGCCGCGTACTCATCGGTGCTGGGCATGGGCCAAACTTTTTCGCCGCTTTCTTCAGCCGCCCTTTGCAACTGCTTTAATAGTTTTTCATCGTTGCCGAATAGTCCCGCCATATAAGTGCCCAGAGCAACCATGCAGGCCCCGGTTAATGTCGCAATGTCAATGATGATATCGCACTTTTGTTTGACCGCGTACGCCAGGGCATCACACAGTATCATCCTGCCCTCGGCGTCGGTATTGAGCACTTCGACGGTTTTGCCGCTGTAGGTGGTAATGATGTCGCCGGGTCTGTAGCTTGTCCCGCTGGGCAGATTCTCCGCTGATGGGATTATTCCCAAGACGTTCAACGCCGGCTTCAATTCTGCCAGTGCTTTCATTGTGCTCAGGACCGCAATTCCGCCGGTCTTATCCAGCTTCATCTCGTCCATATCGGCTGCCGGTTTAATGCTTATGCCACCGGAATCGAAGGTTATCGCCTTGCCCACAAGGGCGATCTTGGGCAGTTTAGCCTCGGCCCCTGTGGCCGAGGTACCCCCGCCCCTGGGGCGGGGGCTAATTGCGGTTTTGCCGGCAGGATTATACCTCAAGACAATCAGTCTTGGCTTGTTCCCAGACCCGGACCCGACCGCGAGCAATCCGCCCATGCCCTGGGCCGCCAACTGTTCGTCGTCCAATACGGTGCAGCTTAGATTCTTCATGTTCCGCGTCAATTCTTTTGCTGTAGCTGCCAATTCCGCCGGGCTTATTACGTTGGCCGGCCGATTCGTCAGCGTTCGGGCATAACTCTGTGCCAGTCCTATAATAACACCGTTGGCAACACCAGCATCCAGCTCTCTTGTCTTCGCAGGCTCTGCATCGACCACTTCTACCTTAAGTGATTCCAGGCGTGGTTGTTCGCTTTCGGTAACATACTCATCGTAGCGGTAGCCTCCGAAATACGCTCCCTCAGCCATAGCCCTTCCCATCGCAGACAAATCAAACCGTCCTCCAAACGCCCGGTGCAGTGCCAAACTTACACTTGGTATGTTCGTGGCTACCGCTTTGTTGGCCGCGTTGGCCGCAGCCTTGCGAACCGTATCGAGGGTTGCTTTTTTCTTCTCGCCCAGGCCGACCAGCATCAGCCTTTTAGCGCCGATCTTGCTGTCGCTGTAGATGATCGCGTTGGTTCCCTCTTTGCCTTTGAAATCGCCTAATGTGATCAGCCGCTCCATCGCGCCATCGAGGTTTCTGTTGAGCTCCGCGTTCAGTTTGTCAAGTCCTTTAACGTCCGAGAATAGGCCGACCGCGAGCAGGTCCGTCCCGATTTTATCGGGATCAGCCTGTCGCGTCCGCATTTCGACGTTGATAATCTCCTTCATTTTCTCAGCCTTTGCTCTATTTGTGTTTGTGTCTTTGTCTGTCTATCTGTTTTTACTTACCCCTGTTTTAGCCCGGCGCTGCAGATAGGCTTCGATAAACTTGTCGAGGTCTCCATCCAGCACCGCCTGGACGTTGCCTGTCTCCAAGGCGGTTCGGTGGTCTTTCACCAATCGGTAAGGCTGCATTACATAGCTGCGTATCTGGTTGCCCCAGGCGATTTCGCCCTTTTCACTATACAGCTTGGCTATTTCAGCATCACGCTTTTGCCGCTGGAGCATATACAGCCTGGCCTTGAGCACCTTCATCGCCTCAGCCCTATTCTTATGCTGGCTTCTTTCATTCTGGCACTGCACCACGATGCCGGTTGGCTCGTGTCTTATCCGCACTGCTGAGCTTACCTTATTTACATGCTGTCCGCCGGCCCCACCGGCGCGATAAAAATCAATCTTCAGGTCGGCTTCGTTTATCTCAATATCAATATCCTCATCGAACTCCGGGACGCAATCCACCGCTGCAAAGCTCGTATGCCGGCGGTTGGCCGCATCGAACGGGCTTATCCTGACCAGCCGATGTACGCCCACCTCGCACGAGAGCTTGCCGTACGCAAACGGCCCACGCACGCCGAGAGTAATCGATCTTATGCCGGCCTCCTCGCCCGGCGTAATATCAAGCTCGCGGTATTTGTATTTACCGGCCTCGAAGTACCGTGTGTACATTCTCAGCAGCATACTTGCCCAATCGCAGCTTTCCGTCCCACCGGCGCCGGCGTGAATGCTGAAAAAGCAATTCTTTGCGTCTTCGGGCCTGGATAAAAGCCCCGTCAGCTCAATCTGCGCACACCTTTTGACAAGTGTCTGCAAGTGACCGTCTAACTGTGCCATCTCGTCCTGGTCTGATTCAGCCGAGGCCAGCTCGAAAAGCTCCTGGATGTCTTTGACCTCGTGCTGCATTTCTTCCACCGGCTCGACCACCGATTTGAGAGCACTTAGCTGAGAAACTACGTTTTGAGCAGCCTCCGGATTATCCCAGAAGCCCGGCTTGGAAATCTGTGTTTCGAGTTTTTGGAGTTGGGACTTTTTGCCGGAAAAGTCAAAGCCAGTCCCGGATATTCTCAATCCGGGCCGCCAGCTCTGCTATGCCTGATTTTAACTCTGCAAATTCCACTTGCCTCACTCTCATATACTTTTTGAAATCCTTTAAGACAATTACCCTTATACCACACACTGGTAAAGTACGCAACTCCCACGGCGTTAAACGATGCGAACGCTCGCGGGCTTTGCGTTTGGCGTCCAGTCTGCCGAGTGTCTGTGCTGGCAACGCGGGAAGCACGCTGATCCCCCTGCCCAAATCCGCCACTTGCTTCTGCATTAAGGTTAAATTGGGTCTATTAACTGCACTTGGTGGAGTGCCGATCTTCCGGCCCGCCCGGCCACAATAATGTGCATTCACGGCGCGATTGAAAAACGCCGGCCGATCCACGCCCTACCAGAGGAGTCACACGGCTGTCTGTTTGGTGTGTTTTCAACTAACACAACACGAGGAACGAGCCGGAACCGCAGCCAGATATCCACCCCCCCTACCGCCCCAATATCCTTCGCACTGTTCACCATTCCGGGGGCGGAAGTACCCGCACTTCCCACGCCGCCGTGTTGGCGTCGTGCGGTCATCTGTTTGACGGTCACGGCAAGTCACCCAGCCATTGTTTCACGTGAAACGCCTTGCCGGGAGTGGTCCGAAGTGCGGGCACTTGTTAGATGTCTAAGCCCTTCTAACAACACAGATTGCTTCGCGGAGTTTATCCTGAGCTTGCCGAAGGGCTCACAATAAAGTGTCGTAGTCATGTGTCTGTTTAGCCAGCTATTGCATCCGTGGCCATCCCCAAGCTGCGCTTGAGGCTGCCACACGTGGCGTATCACTCCCATTGGGTGGCAGCCTCAATCCGCCGTCCGTTGGGCGGATTGGGGATGGTTTCTTTCATGGCTAAACACATACGTAGTCATCGCGAGAAGTCCGCCATACGTGCGCCGGACAACGAAGCAATCTCCCTGATACTACATCGCTCGACTGTTTCACTTTGTTAGAGCCCTTGAATCAGTGCACTTGTCGATCACGGTTGCTAACACGGCTGGTCGCTCACTTCGGCAAAACAGGTTCGACAGTTGGTGACCGTTCACGGGGTAGCATTCAAATGTGGGCCGATTCTTGTCGTTGCGGGCAAGGCCCTTCGATTGTACTCAGGGCCTGCCGTGAACGCAGCCGTGCTCCGGCAAGGGCCTTCGCCCCGACGAGTTGAAGGGGTAGACTCCGCTGAACGCGGCAATCTCTGGGCTGCCAGAGGTTAAGATTGCTCCCCCTTCGGCTCCGCTCAGGGCTAAAGGCTCTTTTCGCTCGCAATAACAGCTCCTGCGATAAGCTGC
>JAFNGF010000288.1 GCA_017885385.1 Planctomycetota bacterium | reverse complement strand
CCATTCACCATTGCAAATCTGTGAAATCTGTGGTTCCCTCACCAACAAAAAAGCCTTCCAGAAGCTGCTGCTTTGGAAGGCTTGAATCACCCTCAAATTGCCTTTCTCAGGGCAGCTTTAATCTGTCCTCAATAATTATGATAATCGAGTTGTTGATAATAATCTTCATGACTCAATAGACGCCAAAATGACCGAGATCCAAGCTATACGTAACAGATTATTCGGCCAATGTCAAGCGCAGGTTTAAGAAAAAATGGTCCCGGCTCGCCGGGGTCATCCCGAGCGCAGTCGAGGGATCTGGCCCGCTTATCTGGGCTCGCCGGGGTCATCCCTTGTTTGGCCCGCACGAAATAGGCCCTTGCCGTCATTTGCTGCGGGTTCATTCCCACCCCTGCCTTCGCAGGGGTAAACTTGTCCCCGCGTAAGCGGGGATCCACTCACCATCTTCTCTGCGCTCGCCCCAGCCATTAATAGCCTGGCTGTCCCTAGTTTCTCCGCAATTTTCTCCTTTCCTTTTCTAAAAGTCAATGCCAGAGCCAAGACGTTTAGAACAGGTAATCCATAACCCATTAAGCCGAGCAGCCACATAGCAAGGCCCTCGAGATGAACACGGCCTATAGCCGTAACACAAATAAGGATAAGCAGAAAAGAGGCGTTTACAATAACAGCAATAATCCTGAGAACAGAAGTAAGAATCCGGGACTTTTTATAAAATGTCAACGCAATAGTAATGAGCGTTATGGGAGGGAACGCAAACATTGATATGAATCCCGCCCAGTCGCTAAGGGTTTGAGGGTGAGCGCCAAGCCTTATCAGGAAACATATAAGACCAGCCAGCAAAATGATATTCAGGACAATAGCAATAATTTTCAGAGCTTTAGTAAGGCCCTTCATTATAAACCTCCAAAAGCCGCAATTGCCGGCAAATAACTTACATATCTCTTATCTCTTTTCCTAATTATCCCCGCTATTCCCCTCGGTTTATTAGGGACAGTCAGCCCCGTTTTCTGTGCACTCGCCCCAGCCATTAATAGGTGGTTGTCACTAGTTTTCTGGGTGGAATAAACACCACTTGCAGTAGGTTTGCAGAGAGAATAAAAGGTTAAATTATAATAGGACATCGCCTATTTATGCTTCAGCCGGAACTCCTTACCAAAGAGCTTTTTGAGTGTTTCTCGTATTTTCCTCTCCTCATCGTCAGTCATTTGCTGGCCATAATATATTACTTCGTATCCGCCTGCGATCGGGCGCCAGTTCAGATGGCGGTCTGGCAGCACGACCTCGAGCAGCGGGAACAGATCAGGATGGACCATTTCTAACACCTGCTCCCGAGGCGTGCGCTGGAGCCTTTCCCAGCGCGTCGTGAGTTTCTTGCTCAGCGAATCGACCTTCATCATCAAGTAATCGAGTTTCGCCTCTGTCCCGCTCTCTCCTTCGTATGGGGCAGCCCTTGCCTTCAGGCCGAAATACTTCCATAAAGTGTTTTCATTCTTACTTCTTTCGGCAGAGGCAGCAATGTGCTCAGAAAGTGCCTTGATTTCTGCTTCCAGATGCCAGGGCTCAAGAGAACTTTTGTATTCGTGGTAATTCAAAATAGCAGTGTCAAAGGGAACTTGTTCCGTCAATTCATCCTTCACCACACAAACGGGTTTGTTGAGAGACGTACGTATTCCGAACTCAAAGAACACATTAGGGTTCAAACATGACATATCACAAAGGACCATCTCAGTCGTTTCGAGATTGTGCACCACCTCTGCGTGAATAAGGTCTGTGCCTTTGGCAGTAGGGGGTATTGCCTGATAGCCAGCTTTTTCTACGCTCGGCATAAATAAGCATTGAAGGACGTGCTTGAAATGGTCCTTACCGTCGTGGTATTTCTCCAGCATGAAGTCCGGCGTACTGATTGGCATGATAATGAAGCACTTCTTGTCTTCCGCCATTTCCTTACCTCCGACTATTGATCCCCAGAAAAGCACATGCGCAACAGGTTGTACATGCTACCTGCGGACCGGTCCACAGATGACTAGCACAATTTTCGCTTCGGATTATATTCGGCAGGTCGCCGAACGTCAATAGACGTCTAAAGGTTAAATATAGGGATGGACATAGTTTTCCGATTACGGGGATGTTGGATGGGTAAAAACTCGGTGTTTTCAAACCTTCAACACAAATCTCAACTGCGGGAGTGCATTTTGGGTTAAGCAAGGTTGATATTGAGGTTGCCGCCGCCCGATGAACCGGGCCTCGCAATGATGGTTTTTTCAGTGGATTCCTGCCCATTCGACTCTGCTCAGGGCAGGCTTTCCGCAGGAATGACAAGCATCCAGTATCAAGGATCCAGCATCGAGAATCAAGTCAGATCCGTCCGCTCGGCTGCGCCTCGGTCGGGACGCCGTCTGTGAAATCCATGGTTAATTTTCAATCAAAAGTGCTGCGGGTTGAAAACAAAAATCGAGATTTTTGAGATTTTTTTTATTCCTTATGGGACAAGAAGTTACGCAGATTTCGCTCCAGCGAAAAACAAGAATTTTCGCATAAAACGCGCAGATCCATCCCATTATGGAAGGCTGCCGTTTTTGGCCTTCCGTAAAGACCGGCAAAGTAAATTCGAGTATCGAAATGCTAAACAAGCACCAATAACCAAAATCCCAAATTCCAAACCTCACGTTCTGAACATTTGAAGATTCAAAATTCGCTATTGTTTCGGATTTCGATACCTGTCCTGAACAAAGTCGAAGGATTCGCGTTTTTTATTTAGGCACACGCCCAGGAGGGCGGATCATCCGAGTTACTTTCGAAATACCAAGCTGGCTTCTGGCACCTTTCGTTTGGTTGGTGCTTCTCTATCGTCGGATTCGCTACGGCTATGCCTTCCGCCGGATACCGCTCACCCAGGGCAGATACGCCATCGTGGACCCGGACGATTACCGGCATCTTTGCAAACACAAATGGTACGCCTCCGGAAGAAATGGAAGCTTCTATGCGGTGCGCACAGGCTTCACCAACAAGGGCCAACGGTATTTGATTTCAATGCACCGTCAGATACTCAAGGTCCCCGATGACAGGTTTGTGGACCATGCTAATCGTAATGGCCTGGACAATCGAAAGGCAAATCTCCGCCCGGCCACACGCGCTGAAAATGGCCGAAATCGAGCCAAGTCCAACAATCGTTCCTACAGTTCAAAATACAAAGGGGTCAGCCAGTACCCCGGTAAGAAGCTCTGGAAAGCACATATCCAGGTCAATCGTAAGTTGCTCTCGCTTGGGTCTTTCGATGATGAGGTCCAGGCTGCCAAATCCTACGACCGCGCTGCTAAGAAATACCACCGCCAATTCGCCGCTTTGAACTTCCAGGACGCTGGGCCTCGTTCCGGCTGGCGCTGCGCAATTGTTGACGCACTTATGCGGCTTATCTTTTTGGCTTCGCCGCGGCTGATAGAATTACCGGCCGCAGCCTTGACAGCACCGCCGGCAATACATAAAGTGGAGCCGATGGAAAAGAGGCTTTTCATAATTGACGGGCACGCGCATATTTACGCCGCTTATTTTGCCCCGATGAGCCAAAGGTTGACCAGTCCATCGGGTGAGCCGACCAAGGCCGCATATATCTTTACCACCGCAATTCTCGGCCTTATTCAGCGACAAAAACCCGATATGCTCACGGTGGCAATGGATAGCAAGACGCCGACCTTCCGAAAGGAAATTTACCCGGAATATAAAGCCCAACGTCCGCCCATGCCTGACGATATGCCCGGGCAGATAAATCGAATTGAGCAAATTATGGAGGCGATGCGTATCCCCATATTACGGGTGAATGGCTACGAAGCTGATGACGTGATCGGCACGCTGGCAAAAAAAGCCGCCGCCGATGGATATGACTGCCTCATCTGTTCCGGCGACAAAGACGTTCTTCAATTGCTTGACGACCACATCAGCACTTTTGACATTAAGACCGACACCCGCACCGATGTTGTCACTATGGTTGAACAGATGGGCGTTACCCCCGCCCAATTTGTTGACTGTCTGGCTCTGCAGGGTGATGCGTCGGATAATGTCCCCGGCATACCGGATGTCGGGCCAAAGACCGCGATGGGTTGGATCCGACAATACGGCTCAATCGAGAATCTTTTGCAGAACATCGACGAAATAAAGACCAAACGCGGCGACAGCCTCCGGAAATACAAAGACTCGCTGGCTCTGAGCAAAAAGCTGGTGACTATCGACTGCGATGTCCCGCTTACAATAGATTATGGCGATTTGGCCATAAAGGAATTCGACAAAGAGAAGCTGGGCGGGATTTTTACTGAGCTTGGCTTTAATCGTCTACTAACGCAGCTGGGCCTGGCGGGCGAGAAAGCGGCGGAGAAACCGCGGGCTGAATATCTAGCCCCGCGTTTTACGTGGGGTTCCGACTCTAAAACGGTCGGTCACGATTATCGGCTGATAGATACGCAGGAAAAATTCGACGGATTCTTGCCCGAGCTCAAGAAGCAAAAACTTTTTGCCATCGACACCGAGACGACCTCTATCCAGGCAATGCGAGCCGACCTGGTCGGCATCAGCTTTTCCTGGAAAGAGCACACCGGCTATTATCTGCCCGTTAAAGCACCACTTGGCACAAAACACCTTGATATTGCGGTGGTCCGGCGGGAGCTGGCGCCAATACTTGCAGACGAAAACGTCAAGAAGATCGGCCAGAACATAAAATACGATATGCTGGTGCTGCAAAATGCCGGGATGCCGATAAAAGGGGTCCACTTTGACACGATGGTTGCTTCCTACTGCCTCGACCCCGGCCGCAGCAGTCACTCGCTGGATCAGATGGCGCTGGATTTTCTCGACTACGAATCTATTCCCATCTCAGCACTTATCGGTAAAGGCAAAAACCAGCTTACATTCGATATGGTAGATACGTCCGCCGCCTGTGAGTATTCTACTGAAGATGCCGACATAACTTATCAGCTTTATCTTTATCTAAAAAGCCGCCTCGAAAAAGAGCCTCTGCTTGAAAAACTGTTTGTGGAGCTTGAAATGCCTTTAGTCTCGGTCTTGGCGGCGATGGAACATAACGGCGTTTCGCTCGACACGGGGTTGCTTAGAACGATGTCTGGCGTGCTGACTGAGGAGTTGAAGCAAGTCACCGACCAAATCTATGGGCACGCGGGCTGCGTATTCAATATTGATTCGCCAAAGCAGCTCTCTGAAATCCTCTTTGACAGACTGGGCCTGAAGTCTGCAAGGATCGGCAAAGCCGGGCGAAGCACGGATGCCGCTGTCCTGGAAGAGCTTCGCGGCGAGCATCCGATCATTGAGCCGATCCTCCAGTACCGGATGTTGACCAAACTAAAGAGTACTTACACAGACAAGCTCGGGATGCTGGTCAATCCGCGAACCGGTAGAGTGCACGCCTCGTTTAATCAGACTGTCACCGCCACCGGGCGATTAAGCTCCAGCGACCCCAATCTGCAGAATATCCCCATACGCACAGAAATCGGCAGCAAGGTTCGCTCGGCATTCATTCCGAAAGATAAAAGTGACTGCATTCTCAGCGGGGACTATTCGCAGATAGAACTTCGCCTTTTGGCGCATTTTTCAAAAGACCGGGCGCTGATGGCTGCCTTTGCCGCGGACCAGGATATTCACCGCTTCGTTGCCTCGCAGATTTATAATGTGCCGATCGAAGATGTCACCGGCGAAATGCGCTCCCGCTGCAAGGCGGTCAACTTCGGCATCATTTACGGGCAGGGGGCTTTCGGCCTGTCGCGCTCTATAGGGATAAGCCAAACAGAGGCGAAGAAGTTTATCGAGGATTATTTTGCCCGCTATAGCTCGATCCGCAAGTTTATGGATGATTGCATAGCCAGCGCCAGACGCACCGGCTACGCTGAAACTATCTTGCATCGCCGGCGAAAAATCCCGAATTTAAGCAGCAAGAATAGCGGCAAGCGTGCCCAGGCGGAGCGTCTTGCAGTCAATACTGTTATTCAAGGCTCCGCTGCAGACCTAATCAAGATCGCCATGATCGCCATTCAGGGCAGGGTCGACGCCGAGAAGCTGCCCGTCCGTATGATTTTGCAAGTTCACGATGAGCTGGTTTTCGAGCTGCCCGCCGCCCAGGCCCAGAAACATGCCGAGTGGATACGCAAGGAAATGAGCGAAGCTATCAAGCTCGATGTCCCGCTGAAAGTCGATGTCAACTGCGGCCCAAGCTGGCTTAAATAATCATTTTGTGAATCCAATATTTTGCCCTGCAATTCATCGCAGGGTTATAATTGCAGGGCAATTCAGACAGTTATCCAGAAATCGCATAATCAGAAGTCCGGACGTATCGAATAACATGAGACGACCGCAGATTATCGCTGTTCTGCTGCTGGGAGCATTTCTGTCCGGATGCTCAGAAGAGTCGAGCGTGATTTGCTTTGCCCCGGTGAAGCCGTTTGAGCCTCAGTCGGGCGCCGAGCTGCTTGAAGAGTTCAACTCTCATCTTCCATTCAGGATTCGTCCCACCCATTTCGTGTGCAAATCCAGCGGTGATAGGTTGCTCGGTTGGGCAGTTGTTCGCACAATCGGGCAAAAAGACATCGTCAAGCAGAAGCTGAGCCAGTCATCGACCCTGACTTGCCTGCAGGTCGAAGCCTTGACGCCGGAATTCAAGGCTATCGTCGAGAGGCAATGGAGACACTCACTGACAGTGATACCTGCCAAGAAGGAGCTCAGCAGCGACTCGGCGCGCGGGTCGCCTGGTTCGGCCCCATCGTAATGGACACTCAGTAAGAATTGCAAATTGACCTTGGAAAGGTATTTAATTCTTACGTTCCGTATGATATACTCTTGAACATTAGATATTGTACGTGGGGGCTGCCCCAACAATTGCCGCTCCCGGCAAGTATAAATAGGAAATCTTAGTTAGGATTATCTGATGCCATTCAAAACATTTGGTCTTTCCGACCCGCTGGTGCAGGGTATTCTTGCTGCCGGCTACGCCGCTCCCACCGAGGTTCAGTTGCAGGTGATTCCAGCCGCAATTGCCGGCAAAGATATTATCGGCTGCGCCCAGACCGGCACGGGCAAAACCGCCGCTTTTGTCCTGCCCATTTTGAACCGCCTCAGCCACGAGCGCCCGGCCAAAAGGAGAGTTATTCGGTCGCTTATTCTTACGCCGACCCGCGAGCTNNACCCTGACCGTTTATGGCGGCGTGAATATCAAGGGGCAGCTTACCGCGCTTCGTGATGGCGTTGACATCGTTGTCGCGACGCCGGGACGACTCCTCGACCATATGCAGCGACGCACCATCGACCTGCGGCACATTGAGGTGCTCGTTCTCGATGAAGCCGACCGGATGTTCGATATGGGCTTCATCCGGGACGTGCGAAGAATCATCACCGCTTTGCCCACAAATCGCCAGACTATGCTTTTTTCAGCCACAGTAACTCCTGAAATAAGCACGCTGGCCGCAGGCGTGCAGAAGTCGCCTATAATGATACAGATTGGCCGGCCGCGCAACCCCATCGAAACAATCACACAACATATCTATCTGGTCGAGAGGGAGCAGAAAATTGCTCTTCTTCTGCACCTGCTCCGCGGCACCCACTTGTCCAGTGTGCTGCTCTTTTCCCGCACCAAGCACGGCGCGGACAAGATTAACCGATACCTTGAGCGGGCAGGCATTGTATCCGTGGCGATACACTCAGGCCGAAACCAGAGCCAGCGCGAGCGTGCAATGGATGGCTTCAAAGCCGGCAAATACCGGGTTATGGTTGCAACCGATATCGCCGCCCGCGGCATCGATGTTACGGGCATCTCGCACGTCATCAATTTCGATGTCCCCGTCAATCCGGAAGATTACATTCATCGCATTGGCCGCACAGGCCGGGCCGAGGCCATGGGAGACGCCATTACGTTTGTTTCGCACGAGGAGCAAAAGTACCTTCGTCAGATTGAAAAATTCATATCGCGCCAATTCACCCCGGTCGAATGTCCCGGCTTTACCTATACCAAATCCGTTACGCCGAAGCCACTGTTAGGGCTGCACAGAGGCAAGTTTTCAACTGCCGGCAAAAAGTCGCGTTTTGCCTCTCGGCGTCGCCGACCACGCCTGAGACGTTAATCGCATTTAGCCCCCAGTCCTGCCTCCCCTGAGTATATCGAAGGGCCTGCCTGCCCTCCATAGCCTGCTTGTCCGCCGTAGTTTTAGCGAAGGTGGAAAGGACGTCGGTGGGTCCTTGCGAGGGGCAGGGTGTGTTGGGCACACCATTTCTGGATACTTGTCCGCCTGAGCCGGATTTAGCCCCCAGTTTTACTGGGGATTTTTTGCTTACCTGCGATTGCCGCGTCTTGTGCCGTTCATCAACTGGTGGCTTCCAACTGATTCCACCAGTAGGGGTTGAAATGCCCGTTGCAATTTGTGTGGGTCCCAGCTCCTTGAGGTTATTATAATGAGAGATTGTTTGACAAAGCCCAATAATGTGGTATAAGTAATACAATATAGAAGATTCAGAAAATCTTTAGGCCGCAAAGGAATGCACCTAACCTTTACAGCTTTTAGGAGTAACGATGGGAAAAATACTAAAAACTTCGGCTGAGGGCAGGAAATGCACGTTTCCGGACTGCACGCATATCTTGAGTATCTATAACCATGAGGCTTACTGTCATATACATCTGGATAACATGCCTCAGGACAAAAAACCTAAGATTTCACCTCATCCTCATACATAAACTGAGGGTCGCCTGTCCTGCTTGGCCTGCGTAGCTCCGTTTTTCTGGAGCGAAGCGGGCAGCGAAGTCCAATGGGTCGAAGGGCCTGTCCTTGCCTGTCCTGAACATAGTTGAAGCGGTAAACTCCGCGAAGAATCCTTTTTAACCACAGAGAACGCCGAGGCCGCAGTTGCGAGGCTCGTTAAGGAAACCAGGTCATCCGGAGACCAGGATGTAGAATATCAGGAATCAGCCCATCAGGAAAAGAGAAAGTTAGCCTGATACTCTGATAGCCTGATACCCACTACCTGGTGACCTGCTATCCTGATAACCTAACACAAGCAGCGCAACCAATAAATTAAATACGTAACCTGCGATCTCTATGGTTGGTAAGAAATGCAGCTTAGCCGCAAGTTTAGCCTTGCCGTTTTTGCCAAAACAAGTATAATTGTAGACCACAGCAGCGGAAGTCAGCAACTGGGGCGATGTCTTGGTGGGACGCAATACGAGATACGCTTCCTTAGCCCGCCCTGAGCGCAGTCGAACGGGCGGGGACCGTGTCTATTCCAGTCCGTGTTTATGAAATACTCGCAGGTGAAACTAAAATAAACACTTATTGCTTACCACTTAAGAAAATAAAAAATTAAAAAAATTGACAAAAGTGCTGATTTTGTGATATTAATAAAAACCAAAAGCAATGTTTTTCGTATTTTTGGTAGATTCCTAATTAATTCACTAGCTAAAAGAGATTTGACCAACACAAATTTACAAGTTACTCTCTAATCATGACACAAAAAACTAGTAATTTCCCAGAATATGCCAATCCACCTGTTGCCGAAGTTGTAATTGGCGTTCAATTCAACACCACAGAAGCATTTACCGCTGTTCATCCTGGGCTTTATTGGCAAAGAGTAAGGGATAGTTATCCAAAGGTTAATATCCAACCGCCACTAAGCACCGTGTTGGAACTTTTCGGTGACGAGAAGCCCAAGGTTGAGGCAAAACTGTCATCAATTCCTCCGCTACCTAGATGTTGGTTTCTGGATGACTCTCAGAACCGTCTAGTCCAAATCCAACCAGATCGCTTTCTTCACAATTGGAAAAAAGTTACCGGCCAAGAAGAATATCCTCGATATGAAGCAATTCGCGAAGACTTCAAAAAGTTATGGAACGATTTCTCCAAATTCGCGGAAGATGAAAAACTAGGCCAAGTAAAAACCAATCAATGGGAACTTACCTATGTGAACTATATCCATCAAAACAGTGGTTGGATCTCTATGAACGACATCCCTAATCTTTTCCCTTGCTGGTCAGGAAAATCATCTGAGGGATATCTCCCTATTCCCGAAAATATCACCTTTAATGTTACATACGCCTTCCCAGAAAAACTCGGTCGCCTCCATATATCCCTACAACCTGCTATCAAGATGCCTGAAGGCTCCCCACTTCTCCGATTAACCCTCACCGCCAGAGGAAAGTTGGAATCCTCAGATACCGAAAGCATATTGGACTCCCTTGACCTAGGTCACGAGTGGATCGTTAGGGGCTTCACCGACTTTACAAGCTCTGAAGCTCACAAAATGTGGAAACGTAAGGATGAGGCAAACTATGTATGATCAGACAATGACATTGTCAGACAAATACTGTCGCACCCCAGCTATAGGAACTCTTTCGGGCAGCGCTCTTTTAGACTCTCTCAAAGAAATAATTGAAGCTTGGAGAGAACAGGCGATTTCCTATGGGCACCCTTGGCCACAATCCAAAACAGACCCTACTTATGAGTCAGATCAGCTAGTGGTTAGCATTGAGCCAAAGTGGTTGGTTAAGGCCAAATACGACTTAGATAGAATCATGGCCTTACCTGAAAACTGGGACTCTTATGGAAGTCCATCTATTCCCGAAGTATTGTACAAGAATGCCGAAAACTTCTTAAGAAGCCTCGAAGTTGAAGATATTCAACCACCTTTTGTAGCGCCGGTCTCGGGGGGTGGGATACAATTTGAGTGGCAAAATAAGACCCGTGAATTAGAGATAGAATTTGTCCAACCGAATGTTTTCGGTTATCTCAAGATAATTGGTGATGAGCCTGTTGACGAAGGACAATTCTCTGTGCAAGACTATGATTCAGCACGCCTGCTAATCAAATGGTTTAAGACGGGCTAGCCCTAATGTTGCTTTAGACTCTACAGGTTATGAGTGTAATAATCCCTACTCACCACAAAGAACAATTTGTTGATGAAAGTGAGTCTCTGTGGCGAGGAATCAGTAAATTTCAAATCAAGAGAAATCCTGATGGTATATACCGTCCCTCATCCGGCGCTTTTAAGAGCACGGATCTTTCGGTTGACATCGCATCCAAAACAACTCCTGAAAAATCTGTCAGAAACTTTGCAGCATTATCAGGTTTTCTTGCCGAAGTACCAATAAAACTCGGATATCTGGTCATCGAAGATCCAATGAAAGATAACGACGCACATGCATTAATCAAGGGCAAAATCAAACAAGGGCATGCCAAGATAATTGCCAATTCCTCTGAATGGGTTATAGAACCCAAACCTCCATTTTGATACTTGGGGGAATAATGAGGACAGCCATCTATTTTTTCTCCGCCGCGATTTATTTTGCGATTATTACGGCGTTTTATCCGCCTCTGGCGGATTTGCTTTAGCCTATAATCCGGGCAATTTCCTCCAGACGTTTGCCGTTACTGGTAAAGCCGATCCAGGTCACCTTCTCAAAGCTCTCCTTTATTGAATGGCAGACGGCTCAGGCGGTATCTCCAGAGACGGCACTTGAAGGCTCTTGGCCTTTTCTATCCAGGCGGGATCTCTGTAAACGCCGGCTTTAGTGTAGTCGAAGGGCACAAAGCCGAGCTTGAGAGCAGGGGAGTCAGGCTTCAAACGAAAATCGAAATTCTTGGCGTCGACGAACAGCGGGTCACCTATGATAGAGTTCTTGTCGTGCCCGGTTTTTTCCTGCCAATCTTTAAGGCTCGCCCCGGCAAAAGTGACTTCTTTGCCGCTTGCGTCCCAGTAACAGTTGTTGTCCATATTAAGCCTGACCTTCGTCCAGGGCCCGGATAAGAGAACGCCGCTGTCATAATAGACGATGTTCTTCTCAAAGGTAAACGACAGATGCTCTTCCACGCGCGTAGCCTGGACTTGGTACAGTTTACTAAAGGCCAGGATATTGTTGCGGACGATGTTTTCTTTGCCGTAGTGCTGGTGGAATCCGCCGGTCTTAGTATTGTAGACCAGGTTGTTCTCCAAAACTATGCCGGTGCTGCCCTCATCGGTATAGAGGCCCCAGCCGCCATAAGTATAAGCGTAGACATCGTGGAAGATGTTGTTACTGATGACAGTCCCTTCCGATGGTCCCAGCGTATAAATTCCGCCCATGTCACTGAGCACCGCCTGCCCGATATGGTGCACGTGGTTGAAGCTGATGGTGTTGCGTTTAGATAGGCTTTCGGCGTAGCCCCAGCGCCAGCCGACCGAGATTCCCGTATAGAAAAAGTCGCCGATGTCGTTATGCGTGATGGTATTGTCGCCGCTTTGCCCGATCCAGACGCCTACCGCCTCGGCGTGAATTCGTCCGCCGGTCTGGATGATGTTGTTGTCGAGCGTTATATGGCTGGTACGGGAAGGCTCGTCAGGGCGAATCGCTCCTTCGCCGACTCGCACGCCGCCCGCACCGAGGTCGTGCAGGTAGCAGTGCTGAAGACGACAGTCCCGGCACCCGCGGCGGAACCACACGCCGTACTCGCCCGTATGGCCGACCTCGCAGTCCTCTATCACGATATTGCGCGCACCGTCAGCCATAATTGCTGCCTCGGTCGCAAAAGCGGCTTGATACGGCGCATATCCGCCAGGCGGCAGCAGAGATTGGCTGTGCTGAAACGCCAGTCCTTTCAGTTGGATGTGCTCAACAAATTTTTCGGCCTCGGGCTTACCCTGCAAGATAACAAATTTTTCAACTAGCGGTGCGACAACGTGGGCTTTAGTCATATCTTCGCCCGGCAACGGCTTATAGTAGAGCGTCCCATCGTGGGCAAGGAACCATTCGCCCGGTGCATCCAGCGCCGCCTTGAAATTCTCCAGGTGAAAAGGCGTATTTGGCGGCCAATCAGAGTAGTCCTTGAGCTTCTCTCCTATTGTCACAATGGCATTTGCCGCAGTGTCGATGGCCGTTATGAAACGCCGGGTTATGCACCACTTATGGTAGACTACCAGCGTGACATCGCTGATCTGTCGCGGCTCAAGGTTTCGCAGCAGGTCGAGCGCATCGGGACGCACGTATGTCGTTCGGCGGAACTTTTCGGGACTGCCCTCGATGGGCACTTCTGATGTTTTTGCCATATAGTGATACAACTTGTTCGGCGTGCGGGCGCGCACTGCCCGGCGGCCATTTACGAACAGTTGCTCGAAATACCATTTGCCGGCTGCCACCTCTGGTATATGGGCTTGCCAGATGCCCTCTTCACCGGTTTTGAAACCGCTAATTACACGCCCGGCGGTAAAAATCGGCCTGGCCCCGGCGGCTGCTTCGTAAACAATCGGGCACTTTTCTATTCCGCTATCTTCAGCAGTAAATACGACCGGCTTGGTCAACCTGTAGACACCATCGGCCACGATGACGTGCACCGGCTCAGTAACCGGTCCTTTCGATTTCAGCAGCCGCACGGCATCCCGCGCGCCGGCCAGGGAAGCCAACGGGCCATCGCTCCGCGAGGCATTTGGCTGAGCCAGCCGACCGGACCACCCGTCATCGCCCTGTGGGGACACGTAAAAACTGACGCCTTGGGCGCAGCTAACTGAGAACGCCAGAAGCAGCAACCAAGCAAAAAACGTACTCACTTTTAACCTGTGCTCTCTCATTGCATTTGTCTCCTGACCCACACGTTTGCCTACGCGCTAATGTTTTCCCACTGAACGCCGAGTTTCTTAAGGGCGTAACCGGTCTCACGCAGGTAATCGCCGTAGCAGCTCATCCAGTGAAATCCCCGCATATCTTCTAAGAGTTTTTGCCAGTCGCCCTCGATCGTTATGTCGATTTGTGAACGGCAGATGTCATAGAAAGGATGGTCGATGATTTTACTGCGGCAGCCAACCCACTTCTTGCAGTGGAAATCCGGCACAAGATTTGTGACAATCTCGCCTTTGCGCATCTGCACTTTCGGGGCAGCACCGTAGTCAGACTCAAAGTGCGTGTGAATCCTGACCGGCTCAAGGTCCTTGCCGTTCATTCGTCTGGGTGCTGTGCAGTGGGCTATAGTTATCATTCCATCGTGCGGATGCGTCGGGTCGTTCAGGAACACGGGCTTGCCCGAAATGTGGCGGAGCAAAATGCCCGAAGGAATAACCACAAAATCGGATTCGCAAAACGCCATCAGCCCGCTATCGTTAATAAGACTGAGCGGCATGCACGCCGTGGTCTGGGCCATAGGAATAATCGTTCCCATACAGCCATTAACCGTAATAGCGGGGGCGTCAGCTTTGGTCATCAGCTCCCTGAAGACCTTGGTTAGCACGAAGGCATTCACCAGGAATTTCTTGTCGGTATGCAGCGAGACGCCTTTTTGGCCTAAGTATTCGTCCGCCTCGCGTCCGGCTTGCTCGACTACTTTCTCGTCAGCGAGGTTCTTCTTTATCATCGGCTCAAGCTCCTGGTAGCTGACCGGCTGTATATCCAGCTTCCAGATCGCTCTTGCGGTCTCCGGGCCGAGTTTGTAGCCCTCGCCCCAGCCGCCGGCATCGCCGATAGCTATGATTCTCGTGCCCAAAGCATTTTTCAGCCCGTACAGTGCCCGCAGCCGCCAGAGAACCTCGTCATAATCATCGACCACGATGTCCCAGATATCCATATTCGGGTTTTTGTATTCATCGGTCGCTCTGCGCAAAAAGTGCGGATGTGCGATCTCGTACCAGAGGGACACCGGCCCGGATTGGTGTCGCAGGAACATAATGTTGGGCTTGCCGGAAGCTGCTAACGTGTCGAGCTCGCCCCAACCGCCGCTTGCATAGACCAGAATCACATCGCAGTCGCTCTCTCCGACAGCCTTGGCCTTATCGTTATTATTCACGAGCGCCACGGGCTGAACCGTTATCGGGAAGTCTGACTTCGCCGACATCTTTTTGAGTTCCTGCTCGATTCTTTTGGCCTCATTATCCACATCACTTTGATTGTGCAGGCCGCCCCAGGGCCGCCAGCTTGTGGCTTCTCTTCTTTGATGGAACTGATAGACAAGGGCCGGCTGAACCCTGAGCGTCTTGCCGGGGTGAAAGCTCATTCCGGCAGCCGGCTTTCTAAAAGCAGACTGGACCTGACACGATGATGATAATGCTAATGCCCCCATTCCCGCCCCGATGCCCACAGCCTTTATAAAATCCCTTCGATTAAAACCATTGTCCATTGTAAGGCCCTTTCCAAATTTCTCATTCCCGCCTACGGTTGTCGCCCGCACGATGGCAGGGGCGGCAATTGCGTCGTTTAGCCCCCAAGTTTATTTGGG
>JAFNGF010000287.1 GCA_017885385.1 Planctomycetota bacterium | reverse complement strand
TGCGACCGAGGTAGAGGAAGAAGGGTTTGTCGTGATGGCGCTCGATGAAAGCAACTGCCTCGCGGGAGAAAGCATCGGTTAGATACTCCTTTTCGTCCACCGGCTCAGTGCCGCGAAGGACCGGATTGAATGTGCCCAGCCCCGGGTCAATATACGAGTGCCCGCCGTGCAGAAAGCCGAAGAACTCATCGTAGCCACGCTTGAACGGATGGAAATGCGGCGCCATTCCCAGGTGCCATTTGCCAACGGCTCCGGTGACATAGCCAGCCGACTTCAGCACATCGGCGATGGTAATCTCTGTCAGAGGCAGGCCGACTTGGTCTTGGAGGCCGCCGGGCGGCGGGCCGGTNNTTGAACTCGTGCCCGAACCGCTGCTGATACCTGCCTGTCGCCAGTCCCGCCCGCGTCGGGCTGCACACCGGGCACGAAACATGCCCGTCGGTAAAACGAATGCCATTTTGGGCGATGGAATCGATGTTGGGCGTGGCGATGTCTTTACAGCCCTGACAGCCCAGGTCGGCGTATCCCATATCATCGCTGACGATAACGATGATATTCGGCTGATTCTTTCGCACCCTGCCCTTTTGGGTCATGCCGGCATAGCTAGGCAATAGCGATAGCGCCCCTGCCGAAGCCGTCGTCAGACCCAGTTTCTTGAGGAATTCCCTTCTGGTTTGCAGCTCCATATTGCGCCTTTCCCTTTATCAAGCTGCCTAAAACCGGCTTCAAAGACGCCAACATCGAACACACTCGTAGGAATTTTACTGCTCGGCATCGTTTTTAGCTACTCAGAACCGCTGCCGCAGGCGATAATTTATAAAGTATCGCTTGGAGATTGGCAATGTACAGAGATAAGACAGTCTGCGTGGTCGTGCCGGCATACAACGAAGAAAAACTGATCGGCAGGGTTCTTGAAACGATGCCCGATTATGTGGATAAGGTGGTGGTGGTCGATGATAAGAGCACAGACAAAACCGCAGAGATTGCAATCAACGCCGCTGAGCAATCGGGCGGCCGAATCATTCTCATTCAGCACAGCAAAAACCAGGGCGTGGGCGGCGCTATTACCAGCGGCTATAAATGGGCACGCGATAACAAGATTGACGTCACTGCGGTTATGGCCGGCGACGCTCAAATGGACCCCGCGGACCTGCCGAATCTGTTAGACCCGGTAGCAGCAGGCCAAGTTGATTACGCCAAGGGAAATCGGCTTTTTACCGGCAACGCCTGGCAGGTCATACCGAAGGTACGATACCTGGGCAACTCCTATTTATCTTTGCTGACCAAGATCGCGTCTGGCTACTGGCACGTGGCAGATTCGCAGACGGGGTACACGGCGATAAATCTAAGAGCTTTGGAAATTCTCGATTTGGACAAAATCTATAAAAGGTTCGGCATGCCGAACGACATGCTCGTGAAGCTAAATATCTACAACTTCAGAGTCCGCGACATTCCTGTAAAGCCGGTTTACAATATCGGCGAAGTATCCAAGATAAAATTGCAGAAAGTTATGATAACGCTGTCATGGCTGCTGCTGAAGGACTTTCTATATCGCCTTAAGGAAAAATACATTATCAGGGACTTTCACCCGCTTGTTTTCTTTTATATGTTTGGCTTTTTGTTTGGCCTGGCTGCTATCATCCTGTTTTTTAGGGTATTTTATATCTGGTTTGCGGCCGGCCAAATTCCCCGCATTAACGCACTAGCGGCTATGTTCTCATTCATAAGCTCCGTTCAGTTCACCCTTTTCGCTATGTGGTTCGACATGGAAAGCAATAAGGAATTGAAATAACCTCCGGCTTTTGGTGCTTTTGCTATTTAACAATGAGAATTTTGGTTGAAATGACACATCCCGCCCACGTGCATTTCTTTCGCCACGCAATAGCAGAGTTTGAAAGACATGGGCACAAAGTTGCAGTAACTGCCAGAGATAAGGATGTCACAATCGAGCTGTTGCACCATTATGGGATTGCCTTTACACAACTAAGCAAAATGGGCCGGACAAAGATGTCCTTATTTGGCGAGATGCTGGTGCGGGATGCGAGACTGTTTCGCTTCTGCCGCCGATTCAAGCCGGACATACTTACCGCAATCAGCGGCGTTTTCGCGGCACATGTCGGCTGGATTCTGGGAAAGCCGGTTGTCGTCTGGGATGATACGGAAATTGCAACGGCGGCCCACAAAATCACACACCCTTTTGTTAAGGCTATTTATAGCCCGGATTGCTTCAAAAAATCCTTCGGCAAAAAACATCACTTGTACCCCGGTCTGCACGAGCTCGCTTACTTGCACCCCAAAAGATTTACCGCCGATAGTGAAGTTGTAAAAAGCCTGGGTATTGATCCGGCACAAAAGTATTGCATAATTCGGTTCGTAAGCTGGCAGGCGCATCATGACGCTTTCCAGCACGGCCTTATTGAGCATGACAGGCTGAGGTTCGTTGAGGAAATAGCCCGATATGCAAGGCCTTACATCACTTCCGAAAGCCCCCTGCCGGTAGAGCTTGAACCTTACCGCCTGAATATGCCTGTGCACCAGATACACCATGTGATGGCATTTGCTGCGCTATATGTCGGCGAGGGGGCTACAATGGCTAGTGAGTCTGCGCTTCTGGGCGTGCCTTCGGTGTATGTCAACACGCTGCGTGCTGGTACAATTGATATGCTTCAGGGATATGGGCTTCTCAAGCAGACAGCCGACACCGAGCAGGCCCTGCAATACTGTATCGATTGGCTCTCTGATTCTGCGGCTAAGGAAAAGTGTATCGCTGCTCGCAACAAGCTGCTGACGGATAAAATAGATGTTACCGAATATATCGTGACGACGATTGAAAGCTACCTGTAATCGAGATGTATTCTAAAATTTATAGAAGCGTAATATTTCCGCTGGCAGAGTTCTCTCAAGGAACTCATATTCTCAAAACCCTAGAGCTTCTTGAAGACAGCCAGTGGCGGACGCCCGATGAAATTCGAGCCTTTCAGGAAAGCAGACTTCGGGAGCTGATTCAACATTCGTACACGAACGTGCCATACTATCGCTCGACCTTTGATCGGTTGGGATTAAAGCCGGCGGATATCAATTCGGTCGAGGATCTGCAAAAGCTGCCCGTCTTGACAAAGGACATTATCCGCAGGGAGTTCCCAGATAATATAACCGCGCAAGATACGCCCAGGAAGAGGCTTACCTTGTGCCACAGCGGCGGTTCCACGGGTGAGCCTTTGCCATACTATCAGGACCGCCAGGCGATAAGCTGGAGGTTCGCCTGTCTTTTTCGCTTTTGGCGCTGGGCCGGGTATGAGCTCGGCAAACGATGGATTAGGCTGGACCTGATAGCCCACGATACGCCGGCACAAAAGATGATGGATGCACTTGGACGGTGTAAATTCTTCCGCCTTTCCAGGATGAATCAGGACACATTGCGGCTGGGCGTTGAAAAGATAAGAAAGTATAAGCCGCAGCTAATAAGGGGATACGCCTCACAGGTATTTTTGCTGGCAAAGTATCTGAAGGATAACCACATCACTGATATAGAGCCCGCGTCGATCATAACGACCGGCGACATGCTGTTTCCGCATTACAGGCAGCTTATTGAAGAGCAATTTCACTGCGCGGTTTTTGACAATTATGGAGGAAACAGCATCGTAATATCGAGTCAGTGTGAGTGGGGCACGCACCACATCGCAGCGGAAAATATTGTGCTTGAATTTGTGAAGGACGACCGGCCGGTAAAACCCGCTGAAGCGGGAACAGTCCTGGTTACTGACCTGAGCAACTATGGGATGCCTTTCATCCGATTCCGGATCGGAGACCTGGCCAGGCCGTCACAAGAGAAATGCAAGTGCGGCCGAGGACTACCGGTGATGAGCTCCGTAGTAGGCAGAGACACCGATATTGTGGTGACTCCGGATGGCAACTACCTGGTCGCTTACTTTTTTGGTCACATATTCGAGTCTATGATGTCGGTGGATCAATTCCAGGTAGTGCAGGAAGCAGAGGATGAAATAGAGGTCAAGATAGTCAAGAACAATAAGTTTTCCAATCAGGACGCCCGGTATATAGAGGACGCCATACGTCAGGGGGCCGGAGAAAGGCTAAAGATAAGATTGAATTTTGTGAAAGATATTCCGGTTCCGCGGTCCGGCAAGATTCGGCTTGTCATCTCTGAGATCGGCAAGCGTCACTTCGCACCGGCAGAGCAAGATTGACAGATTATGGTGGTTCAAATCAGCGACAGGAGATTTTATTCGTGATATATAGGTTGCTGGACGTATTGGAGTGTCCCGAGTGCGGAGATCCGTTTCATCTATTTCCCTTCGAAATTATTTCTCTGCCCATTAATCCGGCCGTTAGAGATGATCCTCCTGTCTGTGCCGAAGGTTGCCCCTGGGAACAAGCTGAGCCGGAATCCCGGTATCAATGCAAACAGTGTTTCTCCAAAGACATCGACTCAGGAGTTATTCGATGCCGTCAAAATCACCTCTTCCCGGTGATCAAGGGGATACCCCGTCTCCTGCCTAATGCTATGGCTGGAGCATTACCGTCGCTGCAGCAGGATTTTGGCAAGTTGCCTGACGACGTAAGGAATCTCTTACTCAATCAACACAAAACTCCGGATAAACACTTCGAAAGGTACTTCAGACATACCCTCGACAGTTTTTCATCAGAGTGGCGTGCAGTTGGAGAATCGGAAAGAGCATGGGGCCTGGACGTCCCGGCAAGAAGAAAGCTCTTTCTGAATTGCGTTGGCATAGGAAGTGAGGACCTGCCGGGCAAAAGTATTCTGGATGCAGGTTGTGGACACGGAGAAGTCGAACTGGCACTGGCCAAGACAGGAGCGGAAGTCTTCGCAATTGATCTTTCCTTTTCAGTTGATGCAGTCCAAGAACGCGTTGGAAAATCTGAACCTGCCTATGCTTCGCTCGTTCATATTGTTCAAAGCAACATACACAGACTTCCATTTAAGCAAAGAGCTTTTGATATAATCTACAGTTGTGGGGTTCTTCATCATACCCCCGACACTTTTGCCGGTTTCAAGACACTGTCATCGTGTCTTAAAGAAGGTGGCATCGGCTATATTGAGATCTATACCGCGGAGCGCAAAAATCCAATCGCGCACGCAATAAGCAATGCACTTCGGATCGTTACGACCCGGCTGCCACATTCTATTGTCCATGCGTTTTGCTTTGCGGGTGCACCCTTTCTATGGCTTTACACTCGCTCTTACAATGCACTTATTGGCAAAAAGCTGTACGGAGAACGAAGCATTCGTGAAATGGAGCTATCGCTGTTCGATAACTTTTCTCCTCGATACCAGCATCACCACACAACCGAGCAAGTGATGAGCTGGTTCAAGCGGCTGGGATATAGTAACGTTAGAAAGACCTTTGAAACCAAGAATGCCGTCGGTGTAGCTGGAACGATGCGATCTGGTTCTAGACGCTGACAGCCGCAGGATTCTGGATCAATTGCCAATGGATCGAAGGCCTATCACGACTTCACGATGTAGATGCAGACAAAGAAGCGGCTGAATTTTACTCGGCAGGAAAGGCAATGCTTGACATATTATCGCGCGAACTGGGCAGTTTCGCTTCTCCTGTTGACGCCGAGCGTAAAAGCCTGGCAAGGTCCGGCTCGTCATCTCTGAGAGTGTCTGCCACGATTTCGCACCGTCGGCATGCCAGCAGTACACATGATTGACCGCAGAAGACGGCGAGGACGCCCGAGTAGCAATTGACACTTGGAGATTGTAAATTGACCACTATAATGAGTTGGTGAGCTCAGGGGCAAAAAGACGTCCGATGCAAAGAAAAGTTATCTCAATAGGGTCCCCCAATTATAGGCTAAAAAAGATGGCGCGCCTGTGCGCAGACCGCCGGCGCGTGCTGGATGTCGGATGGGCTGCCTGGCCAAACGTCTATATGAGAAATGCGGAGGTGATTGGATTAGACCTTCAAAAAGGCCGGCTCCTAAAGAACTACACATCCTGCGTGATCGGCGACGTAATGGCGCTGCCGGAACCATTTGAGCCGGACTCATTCGATGCCCTGGTTGCAGGCGAAATCATCGAGCACCTCGAATCGCCCCTTGATTTTCTGCGCCGATGTTACAAAACGCTAAAGCCGGGCGGCTTACTGGTGCTATCTACTCCCAATCCGTTTTTCCCCGCAGAATTGCTATTAACAATCACTCTTTCCCGCCGATATTATTACACGCAAGAGCACGTATGTCTTTACCCGCAGCGCTGGTTGATTCGGCTTATGGAACGGGCGGGTTTCACTGATGTCAAACTTTATTCCGGCGGTGTTCCGGCCCCGATCCTGGGAGGCATCCCCTTTCCCAGGACGTGGTGCTATGAGACAATAGCGACAGGGGAAAAAAAGAGCTTGACCGTATGAACAAATGGCTCAGCAATATTCTGGCGCTGATCATATTTGCTTTTCTTCTATGGTATCTATCCGGGTACTGGGAACAGCTAAAGGTTATGTTAAACCTGCGTCCGGAGCTGCTTGTCACAATGTATTTTCTGTATTTTCTGTCCTTCTTGGTTAGCGCGTTCGTGGATAAATATCTACTGAAAGCCCTCGATACCCCGGCGGCCTTTTGGGACATATTTCGGCTGGATAACGCCGCTTCATTACTCAACTATGTCCCTATGAAATTCGGCACTCTGTTTCGGGCAAACTATTTGAAGCGTCACTATGGTCTGGCATATCCTCATTTTGCCACGTTCTTTTTTTATACCATATTTTTGATGACCGCCCTGGCAGCAGTCGTAGGTCTGGGCGTACTACTGACAGTCTATGGAGCGGCAGGATACGAAAGTAGAATCCTCGCCGCCGTATTCGTCGGTACAATTGCCGCTTCATTGCTTTTTCTATTCACGCCGCTGCCTGTCCCCAAGGCCGCCGGACAGTTCAGCTCCATGCTGCGCAACTTTCTGTCGGGACGTGCTCAAATCGCCAGGCAAACAAAGACAAATATCGTTGCAGCAGTATTGCTGTCTGCAAATTTCTTAATCACCGCTTTACGCATCGGTATCATTTACCACAGTATAGGCAAGAGCATCCATCCCGCGGGTTATCTTATTCTGGGGGCGCTGGGCTTTGTCGTCCTATTCATCGGGCTGACCCCCGGCGCGTTGGGAATCAGGGAGCTGGTGCTGGGCTTCGGGGCGGTGGTCCTTGCCGTGCCGCTGGAGGTGGGACTCCTTGCAGCAATGATCGACCGGGCGATAACCATCAGCTACACGTTTGTGGTAGGCGGCTGCTGCACCGTATGGCTATGGCGCAAATCTCCCACCGATTTTAAGCAGCAGAAGGTTAATTCGTCTCCGAGGGTGAGTGACCATATCGGCTGAGTCCGGCCGTCCGGCGTCGCCCCGCCGGCGGCAGGCCGGGTTAAGAGCCGGCAGCCTTACTTTGCAGGTCAAAAATCAGGTGAGGCAGCATTGGAGCCAGTTCCGGCCCGCCGGGGTCGCCGGGAACGGATTCAAACTTGTACCGCTGCTGCAACTGCTGGATTAGCGGCGCCACCTGCCCAACGGCGGGCACCAGATAGTAAGAAAACATGCCGGTCTGCGCCTTCTGCTGGATTTCCGCCCATGTCGTAGCCACTACTATCTCCCGGTCCAAATACCAGGCGATTTCCGGACGATAATGCTCGCCTTTAGCCTCGTGCTGCTCAACCTTTTGACTTTGATAGCTCAACAGCATCTTATCGGGCGGAATCCTTTCGTTAAGCATCCTGAAAAGCTTGACCCTTTCCGGCGAAAAGTGTCTAATGCTGTAATAATGGCTCACCCCCCTCACGCACGCTATCGTGATAACGCCCACCAGAGCCGTCGTACATATTTTAGCTATTACCGGACGAGCCTTGTCCAGAATATCGGCAAGGGTCATTATCCCCAGCGCCGCGGCGATTGCGACCAGAGGCGAAAAGGGACGCTCCCAATAATGGTGCATCCAGAGGGCGCCTCTGAGCAGAAACAACTGAAAAAAGCCCGGCAGGAAAAGAAGCCAGAATTGTGGGAATCGCCTGGAGACAGCCTGCGAGTCCTTCTGCGGAGCAGGACCGGTCAGTACGAATAGCTGGCCAAAGGTCAAATAGGCAACAGCAATAATCAGAGCCGGCAGGGTGAAGTTCATCGCTGCAAACTCCCAGAACCTGGCGAACCATTTGCCCCAGTCAAATTCCGCCATTTCGCCTTTCGCCGCCCGCCATTTATACAGGTCGATAATCTTGCTGAAATTCCATCCGTAGCCTGCCACCATGACAAGAAGATCCAGAGCCAGACTCGACAACGGTGCGATTATCAGTATTGTTAATAAGGTTTTTTCCGGAACTTGCCTGCGGCGGATACAGCGGCAGAGATAATGTACGCCGATGGCCAGGGCGTAGAAAAAACCCTCCCAGCTAAATTGCAGGGCCAAAAATAAAGCGGCTGCCAAGGCCCATTTATGCATCCGTCCGGGCTCAGGCCCATCCTTCAGTCCTTTAATCAGCACAAGATAATACCAGACAGCCGTCAGGCCCATCAATGTAACCCAGTATCCGCAGCCGAAATAGCCGTTAATGGGGAACAAGACGTAGATAAGGCCCGCCAAAAGAGCCGTTTTATCGTCCAGCAGCCCTTTAAGGATTCTTAGCACAACCAGCAAAATCAGCACCGACGCGATACAATTGACAAGTCGATAGCTCCATTCGCTGACGCCTAAGACCGACATAAATATCGCCAGCGTAAGGACGGAAAGCTGCGGATGGTCGAAGTATCTTGTTGGATTTTTCGTCGGCGGATTTCCCACCGCCCACGTGGAGACGCCTTTTGTATAGGCGAGGCCGTATTTTACGTGGGCTCTTGCCGCCCAGGCGCCGCTTGCCTCGCCCCAGCTATGCAGGCCGGTGAAAGGTCGACCGATGTCCCGAGCCAGTATCGACACAAGCAGAATGCAGAGCAGGCCGCCGAAAAGCCAGAAGTTGTCCTGCGGCCCACGGCCTTGCTCCTGAACAATCTTCTTCATGCCGGTTTCCTTAAACTCGAAGAAAACCACCAAATAAATCTGGCGGCTAAATATTTAGCCCCGCAATTTATTGCGGGGTTCCGCCAATCGCGCCGCTAACTTGCCATCTCGGCGAATAAATATACGGAAAAAAGGCTGGCCGTACAAAACCCCTCGGTCCGGATTGCCGGGCAGAGGTATGTATTGTTTTTGTGCCCACTCTACCACCGGATGGTCCGGCGGGACCTGGGCTTGGAGTCTGTTAATCACGAATATTTCCGGCTTTTCCCGCTCCAGATCCGCCAGAGCTCGTCTGGTGTGCTCCTGCGCCAATGGGTTGTTTGCCAGGTCGGTTGACCATATTACGCCGGTCGGCGGCCGCCGGCCGGACCAGAAATAAAATTCGGGGTTTATGCCCAAAACGTAGAGCGTTTCTCCGGGCATAAGTAGTTCGTTAATCTCTTTTGCGACTGTCTTGGAAATGATATATTGTGGGCCTTGCTTATACGCCGACCATTCATCGGCAGAAAACCTGTATTCAGGCAGGACAAAACATAGCAAAATAATCAGCCCTACCACACCCGCCGCAGGGCGAACCAGCCAAGAAAAATTTGAGATTTGAGACTTGAGATTTGAAATTCCGACTGCCCAGCCTGCACCCACCACCAGCGGGACGAGCCAGAGCTGGTAGTAGTGGTTGTAGTATCTGCCTGGAAGGGCTGCCGCAAAGTACGCCGCGATGAGAAACCCAATCAGCAGCAGCCAGGGTTCTGTGGCACGGCCATCCTGGCCGTGGCGCCACGGGCTGGAAGCCCGTGCCACGCGGGGCCTAACCAACCCATATATTGCTCCCGCAGCGGCAAGAACAATGAGCACGGGCGTACTTTTCATCGCTCGGGCAAAGAATTCGTATTTCAGTCCCGCGAGAATATTGGTGAGAAAATTGCCGCCCCTGCTCTGGGCGTAGTAGCCGGCGTATTTGAAGATCGTGTCATAAAAAATGTTAAAACGGTGGGTGGCGGCGAAATATGCGAAAACCGCCGCCCAGGCCGCCACACCCACCGCCGCCACGATACAAATCTGTAGAAATGCGAGCTTCAGCTTCCTTCGGTCTCGCAGCGAAGCTAATAGATAAAAAAGCCCCAGAAAAACTGGAAACGTGATTGCGACAGTTTTATAGAGGGTCGCAAGGGCGAAAAGTCCCCCAATAGCCAGCCATCTCAAAATTGAGAATCCTTCGGCTTTGCTCAGAGCCTGCCCTGAGCTTGTCGAAGGGACAGGTTTTGGATTTCGGTCTTCAGTCTTCTGTCTTTTGTCTCCTGTCTGCTGTCTCCTGATTTCTATTAACATAAGGGCAAAAGCCCAAACAAGGCACGCGTTCATCGGCACTTCGATATTAGGTTGATTGGCCCAAAGCCAGAGGTCGTTGCAGATAATAGCCCAGAAGGCTGCGGCCCACAGGCCGCCGGTGACGCCGCCGTATGCCGAGCCGGCCCAGTAACAGCCGAGCAGCGTTATTACCGCTGCGGCGACGCCGATAAAATAAACCTCTGCCGGGCCGTAGCCGACCAGGGCATCAGCCAATGCGTAGGTCACAAAAATAGCGGGCGGTTTGCTGTCCCAGAGGTCCGAATACAGCGGGCGTCCGGCGAGCATTTCGTGCGCAATCACCGCGTGGCTTGTAATATCCCTCTCGAAAGGTTCGTTGTAGGTGTGCAGCCGCAGAGCAGCAATCAAAACAGCCAGAGCTACAAGAACGATCAGCGGCAGATAGCGCCATCCGGCCGAAGAAGCGACGGTAATACTCGGGGTGGTTCCTTCGGCTCGGCTCAGGACAGGTCTCGGCGGACGTACGATCTTTCGCCTTTTCATAAAGCATGCTTATACATCATTTGCCGAGGCAAAAAAAGCCCCAATAATCGCTATTGGTTGAAAAATGCCCTTGCATATTGTATAATCGGGTTCTAAAGGAGGTAGGAATTATGAACTCGCGGACTAATCTATCTTTTGTGATAACTCTGGCGTTTTTGGCCTGTTATGGTTCTACACGGGCGGTACAGGTGCTCGACCAGTACCAGTGGACAGTGCCGGCGCCGCTACCACAGGTCAATAGCGACTCTGCGGAGGAGTGGTCACCATTTTTGTCATACGATGGGCTGACACTTTACTTTGCGCGGCTTTCCAGCAAAACCTTTTATTATGGACGAATATTCCAGGCTGTGCGCCAGCAGCCTTTCGGGCTATTTACAGAGGTTCGAGAAATAGATGGGGCAGTGAATTTGTCGCGTGGGCATAATCTTTTCCCGTGGGTTTCCCCCGACAATTTGCGGATGTACTATCACAACGAGTTTGCTGGCAGATTCATGCTGAGGGTCAGCAAGCGGGCCTCGGTTAATGACCCTTGGCCGGACGGCACAAGCATTTTCGAACTGAACGCACTTGGCGAGCACCTGCAAGCACCCAAGCTTACGCCTGACGAGCTGACCATCTTCTTCAATGCGTACGATATTCCCGGCGGAAAGGGAGGTTATGATATCTGGAAGGCCAGCCGGCCCGACAGAAATTCGCCTTTCAGCGGGCCCGGAAATCTATCGGAGATTAACACGATTGCCAATGAAGGTGCTCCGTCTGTTTCAGCCGATGGGCTTACGCTGGTCTTTCATTCCGACCGTAACGGGCCGCTCCAGCTATTCCGCGCCACGCGGGCGTCTCTGGCCGAGCCGTTTGGCAATGTCGAGCACCTGTCGTTTGCCGACACACCGGGTGGCCATAGCATGCATCCGTACCTTACCAGCGACGGCGGCACATTGTATTTTGTTAGCCAACTTGGCGAAGACCAGACCACGCGGGATATCTTCGTTTCTTTTGGCTTTACCCAGCCCACAGTTTATTATGTCGATGCGGCCCACGGCAGTGATTTGAATAACGGTTTCAGCCCCCAAGTTGCCTTTGCGACCATCCAGAAGGGCATTGATTCAGCACAAAATGGTGATAAGGTCATAGTATATCCGGGCACATACCGTGAAAACATCAGCCTCAAGGCCAAGAATATTACGCTGACGAGCACAGACGTGAGTAATCCCGATGTTGTTGCCAAAACAGTCATAAATGGCAGCCAAAATGGCTCAGTGGTGACGTTCAATAACGGCGAGAGTGCTAATTGCATCTTAACCGGCTTTACAATTACAAACGGTCGCAGTGATTATGGCGGCGGAATTTCTGCCAGTAACGCAAGCCCAACAGTGACAAACTGTGTCCTTACTGGTAACACGGCTAACCTCGGAGGTGCGATATATTGTTCGGATAATAGCGATTTGAGCCTGGAAAATTGCACTATCAATAAAAACTCAGCAGGCTTTGGCGGTGCGATGTACTGTCTATTGAGCAGTCCAAAAATGTCAGATTGTATGTTCAGCATGAATCAGGGAACGTGGGCAGGCGGTGCAATATTTAATGACAAAAGCTCACCAACCTTGAATAACTGTAAATTTGATGATAATTCTACAAACGGTGACGGCGGTGGAATGTTCAATGATGCCGGCACAGCAAAGTTATGGAATTGCATCTTTAGCGGTAACTCAGCGAGGGCCGGCGGGGGTATTTACTACGGACCTGGCTGTGAACCAACAATAATAGGCGGCAAAATTGCTCAGAACTATGCTGATTATGGTGGTGGAATCTATGTCACTGAGTGTATCAATGCAAAAGTAACAAACTGTTTTATAATTCAGAATATGGCAATACTCGGAGCCGGTATTTATTCTAATGATGCAGTCCTTACAATAAAACAGAGCGTCATCGGCGAAAATATAGCCCAATATGGCGGCGCGGTCTTTTGCGATGCCCAGCCGGACGGCAAGCTCACAATGAATAACTGTACAGTCGCTAACAATTCCGCGATACTCGGTCGCTCAATAGCATGCGACTCTTTCTTTGGTAGCAGCATAGCTGGCGTGACAAACTCAATTCTGTATAACGGCGGTAACGAAATCTGGAACAATGATAATTCCAAGATTGTTATAACATACAGTGACATCCAGGGCAACTGGCTTGGCAAAGGCAATATCGATGCCTATCCTGTGTTTGTCGCTCTGGTTGGTGGTGATTATCGTTTATTACAAGGTTCGCCGTGCATCGATGCCGGTGACCCAGCCTACGTACAGGGACCAAACGAAGCGGACCTCGATGGCAATCCACGAGTAATCGGTGAAGCGATCGATATAGGCGCTTTTGAATGCCTACCCGTAATTGAACTCTCTGTGGATGAGTTTGAATTCGAAGCTGTCGTAGGGTTTCCAAACCCAGCCGACCAAATACTGCTGCTGCGCAACGCCGGAGCAGGGACTCTGGACTGGCAAATCAGCTACGACTGTAATTGGCTAAAGGTCGAACCAAATTCCGGCAGGTCAAAAGGCGAAGGAAACACCGCCTGGCTTAAAGTAAATACTGCGGGACTCTCTGCAGGCCAATATAACTGCACGCTGACAGTTTCGGGTTCTCCGGCGGTGAATAGTCCGCAAACTGCGCAGGTCAGATTGATTGTCCGTATGAACTGCTTTCCAGACACGCCGGAATACGCCCAGCAGTATGCCGATCTTCTGGAGTATGCTGCTGTCGGCGCTGACCCAAGCTGCTGGTGCGCCTCGTGGTCGGACGGCACTCACTATCAGTGCGACGGTGATGCTTCAGGCAGGACCCAGACTTTCACTAACTATCGAGTGTTCACAGATGATTTGGCTCTGATTATCAAAAACTGGAAGAAAAAGATTGACGCTGCCGATCCTTGTGCCGACATCGACCACAAGGCACAACTTTTCCAGAAGTATCGCGTTTTCACTAACGATTTGGCAGTTCTTGTAGCTAACTGGAAGAAGCGTGACGACCAGTTAGCAAATAACTGTCCGCGGCCGGATGGGCAGTGACCACTCTAGAGCGCTACTGCATCGGAAATTTACTGCACAGATCTTCCACTTTCTGTCTTGTCTTATTCTGGAAGGACCGGTCTATTCTGTACTCGGCGTCACTTATTATTTCCACGGTCCGAAGCACGGCATCAATTAACTGCGCTATGCTGCGCATTTCTTGGGGCCCCATCCCATTTTTGGTGACGATGGGCGTGCCCAGCCTGATACCGCTGGTAATCGTGGCGGCTTTTTTGTCGTAGGGCAGCCGATTCATATTGACAACAATGCCGCAATCTTCAAGGCATTTTTGCGCCATGACGCCGGTCAGGCCCGCGCGGAAATTCGCAACGTTTACCAGAATCATGTGATTGTCCGTGCCGCCGGTTACAACATCGTGACCCAGCTCCAGCAGGCTCGCGGCGAGCGCCTTGGCATTTTCTATGATTTTAAATTGTCTTTGCCTGTATTCTTCACAAAGCGTTTCTTTGAAGAAGACCGCTTTGGCGGCGATGTTATTTAGATACGGCGTTCCCTGCACGCCGGGAAATGTTGTCCTTTCGATGTGCTCCCACAAGGGCATAGATTTTGTCCCCACCATTATTTTCCGGTCGTAATCTTTGCCCATTATTATCAGGCCGCCCCGCGGCCCGCCCGGCTTGTACGTGCTGGTGGTTGAAAAATGTGCATAATCGACAGACGAAGGATGAGCACCGGCAATTACCAGGCCCGCGATGTGCGAAATATCCGCTAAAAGATACGCCCCAGCTTCATCGGCAATCTCTCTGAACTTTTTGAAATCTATCGTTCGGCAGTATGCGCTTGCGCCGCAGATAATCAGTTTTGGCTTGACGCTGCGTGCTTTGTCCCTGATCGCCTCGTAGTCCAGCAGAAAGGTCCGCCTGTCAACGTAATAGTTTTCCACGTTGAAGAATTTGCCGGTGAATGAGACCCTTGCCCCATGTGAAAGGTGCCCGCCCTGATCGAGTCCGAGACTGAGTATTTTATCATCTCTTTGCAGAAGCGCGGTCAGAACGATCTGGTTGGCGGCGGTGCCGGAATGAGGCTGCACATTGGCGTACTTTGCGCCAAAAGCATCTTTAGCCCTTTTGACGGCCAATTCTTCGACCCGGTCGACCACCTGGCAGCCTCCGTGGAACCTGGCGCCGACAAAGCCTTCGGTGGTCTTATTCTGAATCACCGACCCCAGGGCCGCCAGGACTGCCGGCGAGCATTGATTCTCGGCGGCGATAAGCTGTAGAGTGTTTTGCCGCCTCTGGTACTCTCCGGCTATAAGCTGATAAACCTCCTGGTCCGCCCGTTCAAGGGCGTCAAATATGGTTTTGTGATACTGTTCGCCCGTTTGCGGCGAGCGAGTTTTCAATTTACAGCTGTCGATTGTCAATTGTGCCTCCCAACCTGCGGGAAAACATCAGTAAGGAAAACCCCCAAATAAATTCGGGGGCTAAATATAATTAGCCCCGCAATCCTTCGACCTGGCTCAGGCCCGCCCCGAGCAAGGCCGAGGGGACAGGTTTATTGCGGGGTTTCGTACCGCGTTTTACGCGGGGCTTAGCTAAAAAAACTTCTGACGATATCGTTGAATGTCACGTATACAAGAAACGTTCCTATAAGCGCCCAGCCGGCATAAACAATCACGCCTTGAGTCCGCTCACTTAAGGCTGAGCCTTTAACCTTCTCAACCAGCATTAGCACAATCAGCCCCCCATCAAAGGGTGGTAAGGGCAGCAAATTAAAGACCGCCAGCCCGGCGCTTATCAGGCCGAGAAGATAGACGTAATCAATCAGCGGTCGCTCGGCAACAACGTGGTAGCTTGCTGCTATGATTCCCACTGGGCCCATAAGATTTTTGGGGCTGACGGCCCCTACGATCAGGCGCTTAAGTGTCAAGTAGGTCTGGGTAATAAACATAACGGTCCTTCTGTATCCCATCGCGATAGCGTCGATCGGCCCACTCGCCTGGTAGAGTCTCTCCATACGGTTGAAAGGAATAAACTCAGCAAAATCAGCTTTAACTGTAGTACACTCTTCGGCGATACCTGCATCCAAAGAAACTGTACCCGGTTTCTCATCAAGACAGTAATCAATGGTGACAGGTTTCCCGGCATTTTGTCTGATTTCTGTGATTATATCGTAAAAGTTTGACACCCTCTTACCGCCAACAGCCGTAATCACAGCACCGCGTTCAATTTTCAACTTTGGCGGCCCATTCTCCACAGCGATAGTGTTGGCAACGACCGGATGCTCAAAATCAAAGTCGGGCAAAAATGCAATTCCTATTCTTGCTTCGTTAGCGCCTTTGTATCGCTTTGGTCTGACACTAATTATATGCCGGCTTTCGATACCATTGGCGTCCGTTCGGAGCACCTTTATCGGCAATTCTTTATCCTGGCACTTCTTCACCGTCTCTTGGAACTCCTCACATGTAGGGCATGCAGCTTCACCGACATTCAAAATAACATCGCCGCTCTGCAAGAATGGTTTCTCCTTCAAATTCCCTTTAATGCCGACTCTCCGCAATACTTGACGCATCTTAGCAGCAATTTTCATCCGAAGTGACTTTTCAATTTCGATATTTTGCATCCGGAAGCGCGGCACCATAGAGTAGATATGTCCGGTGCTGGGCGAAATCAACCGCAGTCTGATTTTGCTCTCAACCAGCTTCAACCTCTTATCCTTGTCGGCTCGCTCAGCCAACAATGTCACCTCAGGAGCAAGCGTGTTTCCCACTATTTCGGCCAATTCCCAGGGTGTTTGCACACTTTTACCATTAACAGCTTTTATACGGTCGCCCGGAAGCAAGCCCGTTTTTTTGAGCAAATCGTTAACGTCGGCAACCTCTGCTATGGTCAGACTCATAGCTGGGACGATGCCAAAATCTCTCAACTGCGCGCCCGGCAGGCGGACAGCAACAAGATTGAAACCATCTCCGGAGCCGTTTTCGTGCCTGACTCGCAGCGCAACCTCTTGACCTTCTTTTGACAAAGCACCGGCTATCAAAATATTGGTAAAGTCAAGGTCCTCTTTCTTGCCGGCAATCTCGATAATCTCGTCGCCCGGCTTAAGACCTGCTTTGGCGGCCGGCGAATTCGGCACCACTGCGCCCACTATTGGAGGCAGCAACTTTATCCCGATAAGAAAAACTATCATAAAAATAATAATGGCACTAAGAACGTTGAAACTAACTCCTGCTGCTATAACAGGGATACGGATGCTGACGGGCTTATTAACAAATGAGCGCGGATCGTCACTGGCTTGGCCTGATCCGACGTCCTCCTGCCCCAACATCTTAACAAATCCACCAAATGGAATAAGACCGATACGATATTCAGTCTCGCCAGGTTTGGTTCTCTTGCCGACAGTGAAGCTCAACCGACCATCGCCTGACTCGTCATTTTCCTTAGGGAAAAACCTTGGCAAAATGCGAATACGATAGCCAGCTGCAGTTCTTCGTATTCCAGCAAAAGTAGGTGGAAAGCCAATCGAAAATGCTTCGACTTTTATGCCGGAGAGTTTAGCGACAACAAAGTGACCGAACTCATGAACCAGAACCATCATTCCGAATCCAAGCAGCACTACAAGGACGTTGCCAAAAACATGGATGTTGCGGATAGTTATGTAAACAACCGCGGCAAAAATAAAAACCCACAGAAAACCTCGAAGATTCTTACCAAACGAACTTTTTGATTCAGACATTATTGATTCCTGTCTCGCGAAAGAGTCAAATCGTGATTTGGATTTGACCGTCGCCGTGGCGGCGACGGCTGAACGCTTTTTGCTTTAGACTGTTTCTGACCTCTTTTCTTGCCCAGGCATCGACCTCAAGCAGCTCCTCAAGGGCGACCTGTCTTTTAACAGTATGTTTATCCAAACAGCGCTCGATCAGCTCCACTATATTAACAAATTCAATGGCGCCTGCCAGAAACTCCTGCACGGCAGCCTCATTTGCAGCATTGAAAACTACCGGCGCCGTGCCGCCCGTCCGCGCGACTTCGTACCCTAACGGCAGCGCACGAAACGTCTCGAAATCCGGCCTCTCAAACGTAAGCTTGCCGATTTCTTCCAGCCGCAGAGGCTTGCCGATCCCTGCGACACGCGCAGGATACGTCAGAGCATACTGAATCGGCAGACACATATCGGGCTGGCCCATTTGCGCGATTACCGAGCCATCCACAAATTCGACCAGCGAGTGAACTATCGACTCCGGGTGGACCAGAACCTCTATCTTTTCCACCGGCATATCAAAGAGCCAGTGGGCCTCGATAACCTCGAATGCCTTATTCATCATTGTCGCCGAGTCGATAGTAATTTTCGGCCCCATGTCCCATACTGGGTGAGCCAGCGCCTGCTCCAGCGTTACATACTGCAAATCCTCGATGCCGGCTTTTCTAAATGGCCCGCCCGAAGCAGTCAAAATAATTCTACTAACTTCCCGGCGCGAGCCCGACCGCATAGCCTGACAAATCGCCGAATGTTCGCTATCGACCGGCAGGATTGTGCCGCCGTTCTCTCTGGCGGTTTTTGTAAGCAGCTCACCTGCGATAACCAGCGGCTCTTTGTTGGCGATAGCAAGTTTTTTACCCTTCTTGGCAGCCGATAAAGCCGAGGGTAAACCCGCAGCGCCGACAACCGCGGTAAGGACAATATCGACATCCTCAAGCTCTGCAATCTGAACCAGACTCTCCGGCCCGGCCAGAACCTCTGCGTCCAAATCGCGGACCAAATCCTTAACCTTCGCCGCATGCTTGGCATCTGTGATGGCGATGTATTTTGGCCTGTAGCGCCGGGCCTGCTCAGCCAAAAGCTCAACGCTTGTGTGAGCGCTCAATGCGATAATCACGTACTCAGGGCCAAGTGCATCTATTACCCGCAGTGCCTTTCTGCCCACCGAACCAGTCGAACCTAAAATGGCGATACGTTTTGTCATAAATATTAGCGCCCAATAGCGGGTTTTTCTCCAAGCCGAATCAGCAAGCTAACCTCACCGGTTGTAATCACCGTTTTGAGGACAACTGTACCTATTACAAGGGCTACAAAAAAACCAAATATAGTGTTAAGCGGCCAGGGCAAAAAATCAGGAATGCCAAAGCTGGTTCCCTCCTGAGCACTTAAAATATGTCCTCCTCCGACAAGC
>JAFNGF010000286.1 GCA_017885385.1 Planctomycetota bacterium | reverse complement strand
CACGACTTCCCGGAAGTCGTTATAGTCGGCACAACCGGCGCTATTATATTTGTTCGCCAACAGCTTTTTCACCGCTGCACGGCGGTTAGCATCCACGTCGCAAATGGCGACAATTTGCGCTTGTCCCGTTGCCAGCAGAGCCTGCATAACGCCGGTGCCCCGTCCGCCCACGCCGATGCAGCCGAGCGTAATACGGTTACTTGCGGCAGTGCTGCCGGCTTTGCCCAGCGCTGATGAAGGAATAACGTATGGAAATGCTGTTATGCCTGCGGCAATACCCGCGGTCCTTTGTAGAAACGCGCGCCGTGTGACCTGCGCTGCTGAATCCATGAAATATGACCTCCAGTTCTTCAGAACGAAAGCAGGCATTGCCAGATGTACATATAGCCAAGCGCGTCGATGTCTTCCCAGACTTTCTTGACAAGCTCCTTATCGCCTGAAATTTTCGGCAGCTCTTTTAGCTTCTCCTGCCACGGGATACAAATGCCTGGCGGTCTCTTTGTCGTCTGCTGTTTTTTCATATTCAGTACGCTCCGTATTCGCGGGTAAATTCGGTCATCGCCTTTATGTTTTCGACCTTGGCGTCATCCTGCACAATGGCGCTGGCGTCCATAATGTAGCCCCCGTCGCCGGCCACGCCGTCAATCACCTTCTTGCAGTAATCTCGCACTTCAGCCGGCGTTCCGGTGGCCAATAGCCAATTCGGGATGCCGCCGCTGATACAAAACTTCTCGCCCAGAGCTTTGTGGACCTTAAAAATGTCACCCTGGTCAACGTGATAAACGATCGACCGGTCCGGCAGCTCGGCAAACGAGGCGAGGTGCGCATCCCAGCTGCCCTCAGCATAGAACAGAACCTGATGCCCGTGAGCCCAGATTTCTTCTATTATGGGTTTAAGTGTCGGCCAGTAAAATTTATTAAAGTGGTCTTTTGAGAAGAAGGGGACACAGCCGCGATGCATCCAGTGTCCGATGGGCACGTTTTTATCCGGGTCTGCACCGCCAATCGCTATGTGCGTCAGGTGCGGCATCAGGGCCTCACAAGCAGCCAGCACCTTGTCCGGCCGCTCGTAAACATCCGTCACCAGGCCAAGGTAGCCGCGCAGCTTATCCGCTATGATGTCGAACGGCGCCTTTAGGATGCCGGAAATCGCTGAGACGGTTCCCGATTCTGTGCGCAGCAGCTCGTTCTGCTTGCCGAACGCATTGAAGTATGTCAGCATAGCCATTCCGCCTTTTAGAAACGACAGGTTGTTGCGGAATGAGGTCGGCTCGCCCATTGCGCTAACGTCAGGCGAAACACGTGGTAGCCAGACATTGAACAAAAATCCCGTCGGGTCTTCGATTAGCTGGTCGTATTCATCCGGCTTCATAAACGCCTTTTCTTCGGGCGGTTCGATGTACTGAAAGCCGGTAGTCGGCGGGATGCCGATGCCGGGCACGCCATAGTACTTTAGGCCGATCGCTTCGGTTAGCCCGGTCCACACATAGACCATGTTGCTGACGACTGCGTCCCAATCAAAATCGGCTGCGCACTTGCGGGCGGCCGTGAACGCCTTCTCGTAATCGTGCGTAACCTCCTGGCAGGTGTATCCGGCGTATTTGGCGGTAAATTCCGCAACGAACGGCCGAATCGGAATCATATCCGGCTTTTCATTCCGCATTGCTGTAACGTAGCGTTTCAACCGCTCCTGATAGAGCTTCTCCATGTCTTTCGCCATGGTGTTATCTCCTATTTGTTGATCTCTGTGAATGCATGATGCGCATAAAATACCCCATTCCTCTGAAAAATCAAATTAAATCCTGTCAGGCAAAGGTAGGGTGTGCACCGCACACCATTTCTCTGTCACCCGGAGCACAGCCTGCGGTGAGCGTAGTCGAACCGTCGAGGAACCTACCTGTCGTGCTTGCCCTGCGTAGCCCCATCATTTTCGGCGAAGCAGGGAGCGAATTCGAAGGATACGAATTCTGTGGCCGACCCTGTTGACATAGTCTATGTTCTGTGCTACTATTTCCTTTACAAGTGAAAGAGACCCTGATGTTGCGAGTGACCGAGATACAAAGCCTGATATTTCGTTGGATATAACTAAGGTGATTATTTCTTCGAAGGCGTCTTATACGGACATAAACAAAGAACCCCGGATTTTATGCGGATACATCTAATTATTGTTGGCCAGCAAGGAAGAGAAACAAGAAACCTATGAATCCAAAGATCGTTATCAGGAGCGAAACCGATGCCGATGTGAGCGCGATAACCCAGGTGACCGTCGCCGCGTTTAAGACGCTGGAGATCAGCAATCACACGGAGCAGTTCATCATCGCGGCGCTACGCGCCGCCAAGGCCCTCACGGTATCGCTCGTCGCAGAAATGGATTGCCGTGTGATAGGGCATATTGCCTTCTCTCCCGTGACCATTTCGGACGGCACTCGGAACTGGTACGGCCTTGGACCTGTTTCGGTGTTGCCGGCGTACCAGCGGCAGGGCATTGGCAAAGCCCTGATACGGGAAGGGCTGTCACGGCTGAAAGATATGAATGCTCAAGGATGTTGTCTCGTGGGGCATCCGGATTACTATAGGAAATTTGGGTTCAAAAACATGTCGGGACTTGTGCATGAGGGAGTGCCACAGGAGGTCTTCTTCGCTCTGTCTTTCGACGGGCATACTCCGCAGGGCACCGTCGCTTTCCACGAAGGATTCAAAGCGGATGGCCAACCAGAGGGTGCAGGCGACGCTTTCCAGCGCGCCTGACCCTCGGCGTTCGGCACAACACAGGAGACAGGTCTTCGCCCGGCCACAATTCTATGTGGCCGGAGATCAATTTAAATCGCCTTTGTGGACTTCGAGGATTTGGGGCGGCTGGCCGGCTCGTTCAAGCCTGCACTTAATAGATCCCTTGCTTTCCAAGCCGTGTGCCTGCAAACTGGCTTGGTCGTCAGTGGGCAGAAGGGCGGTGAACTGGCCATCAGACAATTTCACTTGTAGGGCGTAACCGCCATCTATCTGCTCCAGGCTGGCCTGCTCAGGTACCTGCTTCTGAATTCTGTGCGGGCGATAAATCGTGACAAACTCGATACGGCTGCTTTTTTCAGGCGTGGGTGCCGTCAGATGCCACTCGCGCAGCTTAATGCGCTCGCGCGGATTGGGGTCGTACTGGTCGGTCTGCTCGAAAGTCAGGCCGGTCGGCGTCAAAAAATCAATATCACACACCACGTCATCGCTTCGAACCTGGATGCGGTGCTGGTCTTCGGCACTAATCTTGTTGACTGCGTGGAGCCAGTATTCGTACGTCGAAGGTTCTTTAGCCTCCAGCCGGTCGTAAACAACCACCAATTCCGGCTTGACAAAAATAATGGCGCGGGTGAAACGCTCCAGCGGTGGTTGGTAAGCCTGTCCTGCCTCGCCGACAACGATGTCCATAGCGGGCGTGGTTTTGAAAGCAACGATTTCGCCTGTCGCCTGAGCAGTGCGTTTGGCCTGACCCTGTTTATTGACGGTGATATTGTTGACCGAGCGGGTGCTCCAGACCCAGTTTTTGTGGTGGTCGCTTCCATAGAGGTCATAGTGGCCGCTTCGGACCAGCAGTCGCTGGCCGTACGCCCAAAGTACAAACGAATTGTGCGCCTCGTTGCCGTGGGACTGAGTTCCAAACGGGCTGGACTTGAAGATCACTTGCACGTCGTCTTTCGCATCCTTGAGTGTCGTATTGAGATAGGCCTGTCCGGTGCCTCTAAACAGACGCGACGTGGGCAGGTCGTCGGGTGGCTTGGGCTGCACCTTTGGCAAAGTGCCGCGAATAAAGCCGATATAGCCTGTCGTCTTTTTAGGGCCGCCCATCTGCTGGACGTACCACTGCCAGTGCCCATTACCGGCCTGGGCTGATAGCTCGCTCATC
>JAFNGF010000285.1 GCA_017885385.1 Planctomycetota bacterium | reverse complement strand
TAGATTTGTGGCCTACCGAAGCTGACGGCGCCGGGATGTCACTTTCTCGCCGGATCTCTTCTGCTTATGGCAATGACGTAGCCAACTGGAAGGCTGGTTCTGCTTCCCCCGGCCAGGTCAACCCGTGATTGTCCGGGCGTTTAAGACCGCGATTAACCCCGCCCCTGTGGCGGGGTTGCCTCGGCCACAGGTCTGTCCCTTCGGCAGGCTCAGGGCAGGCTCTGAGCCGGGTCGAAGGATGCCGAGGCTAAGCATCCGGCACAACCCAAGGTTGGCGATACTGGCGTTTCAAGTGTTTGTTTGCCTCATCGCAGTTCTTGAATGACTCGGTTTGCGGGTCAAATTCCAGCTTCAGATTTCCAACCCGATACGAGATGTTGGCCAGATGACACAGTAGCACCGACTGGTGGCCTATTTCCACATCGGCGATGGGCTTATTGCGCGTGCGCATGCAGTCAATGAAATTATCCTGGTGCTCTTTATCCGCTTGCCGGCCATATTCCGACTGGACTAATTCGCTATTCGCATTGTACGCCTGCCAGCCGTCGCCATGCCGGCCAAAATACATAAAGCCTTCGGTCCCCAGAACTTCGACCTTCGTACCGTTGAAGGGCCAGTCGGGGAACCGGTCCAAATCCCGCAGCTCCATCGGCGTTTTTGTCATATAAGGCGTCCAGAGCACAGATTCGAGCAATAGACTAAACTGGTCATATTCAAAGATTGCCAATTGAGTATCGGGAGTCTGCCGGCCGTCCAGCAGAGCATCGACACGCCCAAAATGACAGACGCTTTTCGGATACGGCACATCATTGACTAGATAGCGGGCCAAATCTAATTGGTGAACGGCGTCGCCGGCTATGGGGCCGCAGCTATACTCCCACTGGTTCAGCCATTGCCGGCTCGGATTGTAAGGTAATTTCGGGGCAGGGCCGCACCATAAATCATAGTCAAAACCTTCGGGAACCGGCTGCTCGGGATCCGCCGAGGCGGACTGCCTTGGATGCTGCATCATATTGAACACGCGAACAAGATGAATGTCACCGAGTTTGCCCGACTGAATGTATTGCCTGGCTTTGTGCACGTAAGGAGCACTTCGCGACTGCATACCTACCTGGACGACCCTGTTGTACTTGCGGGCGGCCTCGACCATCTTTCTGCCCTCCCAGATGTTATGGGCAAGCGGTTTTTCCACGTAGACATCCTTGCCCGCCCGACAAGCCATAATGGTTCCAAGGCCGTGCCAGTGGTCGGGCGTAGCGTTGATAAGGGCGTCGACATTGCCGTCATCGAGAATCCGGCGGAAATCCTGCACCAGCTTGGGACTTTTATGCCGTTCAGGTCCGGCAGGAGCGGACCTGCCGCCGCTGACTGGTTGAGCTTCTTCCACGATCTTGCGGGCCCGCGCAAAGCGCCTGCTGTCCGGATCACAGAGATAGGCAATCTCTGCATCCGGCCGCTTAGCGAAGCACTGTGCCAAGTATGTTCCGCGTCCCCCCAGTCCCATTACTCCTATCACGACCCTATCGTTGGCCCCGCGCGACTTTCCAGGCGACAGTAACGCCAAAGTTGTAGCGGCACCAACGGAACCTTTGATAAACTCTCGGCGATTTATTGATTTCATTCTACTATCCCTCGTTTCAATTTCAGAAACTTCGACCGCGGCTGCCAATTATAGTCTATATGAAGGAAACAGCAATGGCGATTGGTATGTGGCAAGAAAAGCCCAAGTTGTTTGCATCTACCGGACTAAGTCGATACATTATACGCCATGAAGAAATTCTATAGCCCACAAGTCTCGATGGGCCTGGCGATGTCAGCGTTTCTTTTCGTCGCGGCAAGTGACTGCTGTGCAGAGCAAAGGCTCTACAACGGCATTATTTTGCCGGACGAATGGCCGCCAAAAACCGAGCAGCTTACCCGCGAGCCGATGCGCGTGCCGTATCTTGAGTCCCCTGCCGCTGTCATCCCAATCGACGTCGGGCGTCAGTTATTTGTCGACGAATTCCTTATCGAAAAAACGACACTAAAGAGAACCTTCCATCAGGCGCAGTATTACCCGAAAAACCCTGTGCTTAAACCGGATAAGCCCTGGGAGACGGGCACCTCGTCAGGCGGGCATCCAGCGCCAACAGCTATGGTATTCAGCGACGGAGTATGGTACGACCCCGAGGACAAGCTATTCAAAATGTGGTACATGGCCGGCTACACTCTGGCTACTTGCTACGCCACATCGAAAGACGGAATCACCTGGCAAAAACCGACGCTTGACGTGAAGCCGGGAACTAACGTTGTTCACCAAGGCCAGCGCGATTCAGCCACTGTGTGGCTCGACCTTGAAGAGAAAAACCCTGCCAAACGCTTCAAGCTTTTTGTGACGCAGTCCACGCCACAGGGCTGGGCGATCTTTGTCCACTTGTCGCCGGACGGCATCCACTGGGGCGAGCCTGCAGCGGCGAGCGCACCGGTCGGCGACCGGACAACAGTGTTTTACAATCCCTTCCGTAAGGTCTGGGTCTATAGCATTCGATGTAGCGAGCCAGGCCTGGGCCGGGCAAGGCGCTACCGTGAGCACGCCGACCCCGTTGCGGGAGCTCACTGGCGGACGGACGAGGCCCCATTGTGGGTCGGCGCCGACCGGCTTGATCCGCCCCGGCCTGATTTAATGGTGACGCCGCAGCTCTACAATCTGGACGCCGCAGCCTACGAGAGTTTGCTGCTGGGTCTATTTACCATCTGGCCGGGCCAGCCGAACGACCGAGCCAAGCCCAACTACGTGTGCCTGGGTTTCAGCAGGGACGGCTTTCACTGGCATCGTCCGGACCGCCGCCCTTTCATCAGCGTTTCGGAGAACTATGGTGATTGGAACTGGGGCAATGTCCAGTCTGCCGGCGGCGGCGGCCTGGTCGTGGCACGGGCTTCCAGCCCGTGGGTCCACGGCCAGGATGGCCGTGCCACTAAGCTATACTTTTACGTTAGCGGCCGAGCGGGAGTCTCCGGATCGAGCGCCTCCGGCGTATGCAGCACTGGCCTTGCCACTATCAGACGCGACGGATTTGCCTCTATGGATGCCGGCAAGGCCGAAGCCACACTGACAACCAGATGCGTGCGCTTCGACGGCAAATACCTTTTCGTTAATATAGATGCCGATGACGGGCAATTTCGCGAGGAAGTGCTTGACGAATCCGACCAGGTGATAGCACCGTTTTCTCGTGACAATTGCGTCCCTATAAGCGCCGACAAGACGCTTCAATTAGTTCGATGGAAAGACGCCAGCGACCTGGCGGCGGCTGCCGATAAGCCGGTAAAATTTCGCTTCTACCTGAGGAATGGTCAACTGTATGCGTTTTGGGTCTCGCCAGATCGCTCCGGGGCAAGCTGTGGCTACGCTGCCGCCGGAGGCCCGGGACTCTAATCGGTCGAGGGAACCCCCCGTGGAACGCGGGGCCAAATATTATTTACCTGCAGCTACTCGAAGACAACCAGGCTCCACAATTTCAGCTCAGGAAGAATGATTTGTCTGGTCTCATCTTGCTCTTTCACGGGAATTGTCAGCGGGGCGGCATCATAAGATAGAATTTTCGCCTGTTTTACAGCCTCTGCGATCAACGATTTCTTGAAGCTGATTGGCGTCTGTGCGAGCGGGGCCATACGTTTGTTGTCTTTGTCGTAACTAAGATTCAAAACGTGCATGACAACTTGTGAAGAATCAGCCTTGCGCCTGACCGTACAGAGCACATTTTCGGGCGTACTTACCGCCTCAGCGTCAACAGCCTCGAAGTCATCGAACCACCGGGCGTTTGCTCGTATGAATCGATACAAAGGGGCGAACTCTTCGGTGGGAGCGGCGTACCAGTGCGTGCCGAGCTTGTCGTTGAAGCACCACTGCCGTTTTGGATGCGGAACCATAAAGCACTGCCCGTGGGCGTATGCCAGAGCAATCCAGAAGCGCACAAGCTCTTCGCACCGATGCTCCTTAACGTAGGCCCAGTCCCAGCCCGAAGCAGTAGCAGCCAGTGGTTTGCCGAGCCTGGCGGCCAGATTGTACGCCTCGATGGCCCCTGCCTTCGCAGGGGCAGGCTCGCCCCCGCGCAAGCCGGGGTCGATTTTGTCGGTCCCTGCCGAGGCATTCTGATTGACTTCGCAAACGACATGCGTAAGGTACTTAATGACGTACTCGTGCGTCTTGTTCGGTATGCAAGCGTTGGCACTGAGCAGCACGGGATGTCCCACAACCTGCGAAGCTAATTGGCCCAACTGCCGGGTATGCTCGGCGGCGGCTTTGACGTGAAAGTCCAGAAATAGATCCATCAAGGGAATTTCACGCTGGACTTTTTTGTATTCGGCGCGGGTCTTGGCATATTTGCGGACCAGCGTGCGGTAGTCGAACGCATCAAGGCTTTGGATAGATGCCTGCTGGAGCTGCTGCTTGCTGGCGTGCTCCTTCAAATATGTGCGAAAGGCAGCCATGCAGTAGTCGCAGAAACCGCCGCCCTGCCACCATGCCGCCCCCGCGGTGCCGAGATGGTCGTCGACGTGCAGCCCGTCGGCTTTTCCCGCCATAACCTGGCGAACCCGCTGCCGACACAGGGACTGGAACTCCGGATGGTTGGTGCAGCCGAAATATGTCTTAGTGCCCTGGTAGGTGTGGTCGAACAGCCAGGGAACTTCCACCGGTTTGCCTTCGATATCGACGGCACAAGCTTGGCGCAGAGCGGAGTTTTTGTGGATGTTTTCGGCGCCGGCGGTCAGACACCACATCGTGCCGGTGCACCTGATTCCCAGGTCATGATGCCTTTTGACCTCTTGCGGCGTGTCTGCTCCGCCCCAGGCAACAAAGGAAGCGTCGTACGCCCGATAGGCGTTACTGTCAGCGGCATACATAAAGACCACCTCGGAATGGCTAAGCACACGCCCGGGCGAAGGAAGTTCCTGTCCGCCGACGGTGCTGACTAACAGGTGGACTGTTACAGCAGCAGTAACAATGCACATCCGAAACGCCTGGTTTGCCCTGCCAAATCCATACTGTATCATAACTGTAATCTCCTGCGTAAAATTCTAAACTGTAAACCTGTCCTGAGCAAGTCGAAGGATTGACAATTGGAAATCGAAAATCGACAATTGGAATAGATGTATCGGATAGATTGGATTCTAATCGTTCTTCTGCCCATCTACTGTTCAGGGTTGTTTGGCGCGTGCGCGTATGGACAGCCTCAAGCCAAACATGGCTTGCATTACGAGACGCCCGCGACAGTCTGGGACGAAGCGATGCCGCTGGGCAACGGACTTCTCGGCGCACTTGTATGGGGAGATGGTAAGCCGCTGCGGATTTCGCTGGATCGTACCGACCTTTGGGACCTTCGGCCTGTACCCGAATTCCACACCGAAGAATACTCCTACAGAACGATGCGGCAGTGGGTGAAAGAAGGCAGACTGGCTGAGCTCCACCATCTCTATGATGACCCTTACGGGCATCCCGGTCCAACAAAGATACCCGCTGGACGCATCGAACTAACTCTAGGTGACAATCCGGCCTTTGAGCAAGCGTCACTCGACCTGGCAACGGCAATTGCTACGACCCAATTAAAAGATGGCAGTACGGTGCAGGTTTTCGTACACGCAACAGAACCTTTCGGGATGATTCAGGTTAGCGCAACCAAGCCTGTGGTTGTAAAGCTGCTGGCTCCGCCCTTTGCGGCAAAGATAACGGAAGAAGCCGGGCCCGGCAGAATAAGTGCCGGCGACCTCGCCACTCTCAGGTATGACGCGCCCGCAGAATCCGCCGGCGATAACTGGACCGGATATTTGCAGAAAGGTTGGGGCGGATTCAAGTTCGCTGTAGTTGTCGCCTGGCGAATATCAGAAGATGATTGGCTGGGCACCTGGTCGATCGCAACGTCAAATGAATCGCAAGATCCTCTGCTAACGGCGCATGCCAACTGCGAAAAGGCGCTGGCGACAGGATTTGCTAAAGCGGCAGAAACCCACCGCAAGTGGTGGCGGTCTTACTGGGACAAATCCTCGGTCAGCGTCCCAAACTCAATCATCGAAAGACAGTGGTACCTGGAGATGTACAAATTTGGAGCGGCGGCCCGGCCGGATACACCGCCAATCAGCCTGCAAGGCCCATGGACAGCCGACGATATGAAAATCCCGCCCTGGAAGGGTGACTACCATCACGATTTGAATACCGAGCTGTGCTACTGGCCGGCCTACAGCAGTAATCATCTCGAAGGCGCTCTCGGATTTGTCAACTGGCTCTGGAACACAAAGGAAACCGCAAGGGCATGGACAAAGCGATTCTTTGATCTGCCGGGCCTCAATGTGCCTATGACGGCAGACCTGAATCAGGAGCAGATCGGCGGCTGGCACCAGTACACCCACTCGGCCACTACCGCCGCCTGGCTGGCACATCATTTCTATCTCCATTGGCGATACAGTATGGACAAAAACTTTCTCGAACAACGTGCATATCCCTGGCTCAAAGAAGTATCTGTTTTCCTCGAGGCAGTCACCGAGAAGGGACCTGATGGCAAGCGAACTTTGCCCCTGAGCTCTTCGCCGGAGATCAACGACAACAGGCTGGAGGCGTGGTTTCCCTCAATTACTAATTATGACCTCGCACTAATTCGCTGGGCTTTCCAGAAAACTGCCGAACTGGCTGACGAGCTCAAAAAAACCGAGGAGGCAAAGTACTGGCGGAGCGTTCTGGCTGAAATGCCGGATTTTGCAATTGACCCCAACAGCAAGAAACCGCTGATCGCGAAAAACTATCCGCTTCCATTCTCGCATCGGCACTTTTCCCACCTGATGGCGATTCACCCGCTGGGCATTATTCGATGGGAAAATGGCCCCGAAGACCAGTCGATAATAAAGGCCTCTTTGGATGACCTCGAAGATAAGGGCACCGCCTGGTGGTGCGGATATAGTTTTAGCTGGCTGGCGAACCTTGCCGCCCGCGCCCGTGACGGCGAAAAAGCTGAGAAAGCCCTGGAAATCTTCTCCACCGTCTTCTGCCTGCGCAACAGCTTTCACTGTAATGGTGACCAGTCGGGCAAAGGATATTCCAATTTCCGCTACAGGCCGTTCACGCTGGAGGGTAATTTCGCTGCCGCCGCGGGCCTGCAAGAGATGCTGCTGCAAAGCTACAGCGGCACTATCCGCGTCTTCCCGGCCATTCCGGCGGCCTGGAAAAATGTCTCTTTCCAAACGCTGCGGGCAGAAGGCGCGTTCCTGGTCTCAGCAGAACGCAGGGATGGCGTGACACAATCCGTAGAAATCGTGCCTGAAAAAGGCGGCCTCTGTCGGCTTGAAAACCCGTTTGGTAAAAGCCTGTACAATATCGACGGGATCGATCAAGAAGCTGCGACCATAGACGGACAGGACTTTGTCTTTGAAACATCACCCGGTCAGAAGATAACTTTTACCCTTATGTTGGGAGGCTGAATGGCCAAAATCCCAAATTTGAGGTGCTATGCTGGGGCGGGCGTCATATTGTCAGCTTTGGCCATGTCGGTGGGATGGGGCATCCGCGGAGATTATGGGCATGAAGCCGGCGCAATGATACCGGGTGCGCTGCTGGGACTGGCTATCTGCCTGGCATCCGGAAGGGCCGACTGGTGGCGGCGCTCTACAATAATGGCGATGTGCGGGGCAATCGGCTGGGCGTTCGGGGGACAGATCAGCTACGGGCAAATTACCGGCTACACCGCATGTTCGTCACTGTTGGATGTCACTTACGGCTATGGGTGTCTATTCCTGATCGGCGGACTTTGGGCAGGCATCGGTTCAGCAATACTGGCGCTGAGCGTGACGCAGCCCCGCTCGTACCTTGAACGTTTCGCCGGCCCACTGGTTGTATTTTGGCTGGTAAGAGTAAGCATGGACCTGACCGGCTTGACCGCGTGGATGGTCCAGATTTGGTACGCCAATGACACCGATTGGTTTGCGGCATTATCGGCATTGCTCGTGGCCGGGATATATGCACTTATAGTTCCACGTGCGCGGCCGGCCTGCGCGCTGATTGCAGCCCTTGCCGGCGGATGGTGGGCGGGATACCTAATCTTGACCGGCTTATTAGGGCTACACATGACCCCGCCTCGAAGCGACAATTGGGCGGGCTGCGTTGGTTTGTTCGCAGCACTACTGGCGTACCTATACAAACAAAAGGATCACGCAGCCTTCGCGCTAGCTCTTTACGGTTTCCTAGCTGGGGGCATCGGTTTCGCTGCCGGCGATTTTATCAACATGCTTGGCCGGGCCCAATGGGGTCCCATTGGTCACTACGAAGCACTGCAAGGCCTGGACTATTGGAAATGGATGGAGCAGCTGTTCGGACTGATTATGGGCCTGGGCGTAGGTCTGGCTTTTCTGCGGGTGGCACGGCCATCCTGGCCGTGGATCCACGGGCTGGAAGCCCGTGCCACAATCAGGCTGACGCCGGCGGGAGAAGACCAAAACACTCGAAACCTAAACACAGTGGGACTATTGTTTTTGTTGCTGGTGATGATGTGGAGCAACTTGTTCAAAAATGTCCGCAATTGGTACAAAGGCCAACACATCCCGGAGCAGCTTTTCGGCATCGGCACAGAATGGTGGTTCTTACTGGTCGCCGTCTGCCTTTCGGCTATGGTGGTGATAGCCATTGTTCGTTATCGCCGCCAGAGTCTGCCGCTTGCGCCTTCGAGCTCGTTTGGCCGGGCACAGCTTTTATTTATGATGCTTCTGTGGATTCCAATTATTGGCGCCCTGCTGCAGGCGTTCCCGGGCATGGCCACTAAAGGAGTGTTCTTTGTGCACACTACGTTCTGGATCACCGGCGGGATCTGCTCAATAATTGTGCTGTCTCTATCCGGACAGGCCGGACCTCTGGCGGCATCAGAATTGCCGGCATCCTTGCCCCGAGCGAAGTCGAGGGGTCTACCCCCAGGTTTAGCGTGTCGCAGTTTTCGCGGGCAGTTCCCTCGCCAGGGCTCGGGACAAGCCTGGAAGCCCGGCTTAAAATACTGGGTAGCATTGTTGTTGGTCCCGCTGTTTGTTTTACTTTTGGCGTATCTGACTGTCGCGTCACATAATGAGCCTTTGTTCGGAAGCCACCTTCGCTTTATGAGGACAAACCACAGGTGACATTATGAGCGTACGATATGGAGTACTTTGCGTTTTGCTTTGCATGACATGGCCTGTTTTCTCCACAGAGATGCAGCCCTTGTATGTTGACCATCCTTTCTTGCAGGACTACACGGAGAAGATTCCTCTTTCCGAGGAGCTGGCCGGCGCCAGACTAATCAAGGTGAGGTCCGATAGAAATGGCCGCATCCAGGTTCTGTCGGAGACGGGACTTTTGCAGGTTCACAACGGAAAGTTGGTAGCGGATCGCCGCTACAGGTCTATGCTCGATATGAGAATAAAAGACCTGGACACTTTTGACAATCAATTTGTTTATCTGACTGACAAGGTCGTCTTCAGCAACGCCTGGGCGGGGCGATTTTCTGTGCCGGACCAGATGCTTGACGTTAAATCATTCAAGATGACAGGTGATTTCGATTTTCTGGTCGCAGCAGAAGACTCCATCGCCTATTTCCGCCAGGGTAACTGCACCGACAGGCAGCAGATGAACCAAATACAGATAAAACAGATTTGCTTTGACCGGCAGCACCATCGATTCCTTCTGCTATCCGACCGCCAGCTCGATGCCTGCTCGCCAGGAAAGAAAGTTGCCACAGTCTTCAGAGGTCAGAATCTTAGTTGCCTGGAGCTGACAAGCGACGGACACGTCGTTGTCGGCACGACAGATGGATATATCGAACTGGATGCAGGCGCCTTTGCTCAGCAATCTGCTCCGCAGAGAAGACTGCCCTGGACGGATATACGTTGCATCAAGGTGGCACGGGCTTCCAGCCCGTGGAGCCACGGCCAGGCCTCTCCCGAGCGAAGTCGAGGGGATGGCCGTGCCACGATCTGGTTTGGAACGCCCAAGGGGGCGTTTGCTTTGCACGGCGATGACCAAATAGATTATTATGCCTCGAAACGCTGGCTCGTGGACGACAATGTCGTTGATATTTGCCAAGGTCCAAATGGTTCTGTTCTGATTCTTTCTGAACAGGGCCTGAGCATTATCCACTTCAAAATGATGACCCTTCAGGAAAAGGCAGCTCATTTTGACCGGCTTACGCGGCAACGCCACATACGCTACGGCTTAAACAGCGCCTTTGTAATGGATAAGCCCGGCGACCTGTCAACAGGGACACTGGTTGACGAGGATAACGACGGCTTGTGGACGGCCATGTATTTGGCGGGAGAGCTTTTCCGATATGCTGTCACCAAGTCGCAGGAGGCTCTGCAGAATTGCTATGAGTCGTTTGAGGCGATGGAGCGCCTGGAACAAATTAATCCTCTGGATGGTTTTCCGGCCCGATCCTTTGAACGCACCGGCTATCAAGTGGCGGACAAGCCCCGCTGGCACACCAGCAACGATGGAAGCTGGGCCTGGAAAGGCACAACCAGCAGCGATGAAATCGTGGGGCACTTCTTCGCCTACACTATCTTTGCAGAAATAATCCCGGACCAAAAGTGGCGTCAGCGGGCAATTGGCCTGATGGATAGAATCATGAGCCACATCGTGCGAAATGACTTGTACCTTATCGACTACGACGGCAAGCCTACTCTCTGGGGCAAGTGGAATCCGGATTATGTCAATCAGTTTCCCCCAGAGGTCGGCGACCGCAGACTCAACTCTATTGAGATTATTTCATTTCTACAGGCCGCATATCATTTCACGGGCAAGCAAATTTATAAAGACAAGGCCCTCCAGTTGCTGCAAAAGCACGGCTACTTGGAAAACATTATGACCCCCATAACAAAACTGGCTCGCGTCCCCGGCATCAATTTGACCACCGAATGGAATCATTCTGATGACGAGCTGGCTTTTTTATCCTACTGGAATTTGTACAAATATGCTTTTTCGGACGACCTGCGTGAAAAATATCGCCAGGCTATCAAGGACCATTGGCAGACTGAACGCCCGGAGAAAAATCCGCTGTGGAATTTCATTTACGCCGCCACGGGAGCCGCCGACGGTTCGACTGCGCTCACCGCAGGCTTCGATTTGGACGAAAACATAAGGACATTACAAGAGTTTCCGTTGGACACTATCGGCTGGGCTATAAGAAACAGCCATCGTAAAGATTTGGACTTTCTGGACCTCAATTTCCGCCAACAAACCACACAGAAAGTCCTGCCGGGCGATGAGCGCCCGATGAGCAAACATAATAACAATGCTTTCAACTTAGACGGCGGCGATGATGGACGCCAGGAATATAGCGGCGACATATTCCTTTTGCCCTACTGGATGGGAAGATATCTCAAAAGAATTCAATAGACGGAATAGACTGCATGGGCTGAAGTCCATCCTACCACTTACCACAGCGCAAGCTCATCCAGAACGTTCTGACAAATTCCATCCATTAACAGTCAGCACAGGCTCATCATCGCAAGGGCCAAATGTCGCCTTAAGGTATCTGGTTTCGCCCGGCAGCAAGCTAATGTAATTGTCCTGCCAGAAAACAGGCAAGATCGTTTGGCCACTACTTTTCCCCAAGACGCCGAACTCGATAAAAAAAGCCAGGTAATTACTCACGTTCTGAAGTTTGACGACGACCTGTTGGTCCTCGCCGACCTTATCGAAGCGATGCTCTATATTGACTTTGGCAGGCGGCATACTGTTCAGCAGTGTAAAGTCGGCATATTCCTTACTGGGCGTGTAATAGGGCCAGGGCTCGACTTTGGTCCGCCCCGGCGGATAGTCAAGAACATCGGGCTTCGTGGACAACCAGTAGAAATTGCCTTCGCCCCTGCTCAGGCCGGGGTTTGCCAATTCTACCTTGTTCCGGTCATAAAGTCTCAGAGCAAGAAAGTACGTTGTGCTTATATCTTTAAATTCAGGCAGTTCCAGGATTCTCTGCGAAGACTCTTGTTGCAGACTGATATCGAGAGTCCTGGCGAAAACCTCATTAGAATCTATATCGAGAACTCGAACTTTGGCTCGCAAATTCTCGAAGCTCACGAGCTTGTCATTTATGGCGTAAACGCTGCGATCTCCATAGTTATAAACCATGTGCAAGGGCTGGCACGCTTTTTTCGTGGCGTAAAACGCCCCTGTAGGCATCAGGTACTTGTCGAAGAGCTGCCAGTACATCTTTGGCCAGGCTGAATTTAGCATCCATTGGACAATTCCGGTTGCCATGGGTCTATTGACCCGAAAGGCTTCGAACATAGGTCGAGTCAATTCGTAATTCAAAAGCTGCGCTTTTCTGGCAAATTCTTCCACACCATCTGCCCGGCCGTAGCGCCGGTTTATAGCCTCTTCGTACCGGTCCAGAGTGTTAAATTCGTTCAGGCCGCAGTGAAACTGCCAGTATTCGTCTATGGGCCAAAGGTGATCCTGTGGAATCATTTTCTTAATGCTCTCAAGCGGCGGAACAATCGCCCCTGGCGAGGTCTCCGTGTTGAAGCCGTACGCACCACCGCGGGTTCTGTCCGTGTACCAATAAACAGGCGGCGTGTAATCGTAAGGGCCGAGCATCTTGACACCGGAAGCACCGCTGATGTCACTGACAACCGCCTCGGAGCCGATGACCTTCTGTTCGCTTCCAATGCCGCCCGCTGATGAGAGATAGGGACGGGTGGGATCGTATTTTCTAAACGTCTCGATATATTTTTTCTCCAGCTCGGGCTTGGGGACCTTGTCACTGGCGACGGCCCACACATATATGCTGGGGTGGTTTCTCAGCCAGAGTACCTGGTCTTGCCAGGATTTGCTGACAAGCTCGATGTCTTCCGGCGAAATCACGCCGCCGTAGCGCGGGTCGACCGATTTACCCAGATACTGTTCATGCTCCCACTGACAACTCCAGCCGACCATTATCAATATGCCGTACCGGTCGCATAAATCATATAGCGTGTGGTCTTTGCCCCAGATGCCTTCCAGGCGGATACTGTTTAGATTAATATGTTTGACATATCTCAGCTGGGCATCGATGCTCTCCGGCGTATCGGCGAGGAACAATTCGTCCGTCCATCCGCCTGCTTTGATCAGGACTTTCTTGCCATTAATCTNNAAATCCCTTATGCCCGCCCTCATTGATGTAATCCTGAACTTCGCGCATCCCAAATCTGACGTCAGCGGTATCGCAGACTTTGTTGCCTGCGATAAACTTCAGATGCAAATCGTATAGATTCGGCGTGGCACGGCCATCCTGGCCGTGATCCCACGGGCTGCAAGCCCGTGCCACATCGTGCGGCCACCAGATTCTTGGGTTTTCGACCCTCAGAACCGGAAACTCTTCGGGCGTGAATTCCACAGTCTGCCGTTCGTATGGTTTTATAGTAACCGCTTTACTGAACCTTATGGATTCAATTTCACCCTGAAGAATCCCCGATACGGTGCTATCGCCGTGATTCGCCAGCTCAGCGCTGACAGTGAGCGAAGCCCCCGCTTGCGCGGGGGCGTTAGCCCCGGCCAATGGCCGGGGTACCCCCGCCGACAGGCGGGGGC
>JAFNGF010000284.1 GCA_017885385.1 Planctomycetota bacterium | reverse complement strand
CTCAGCGCTCTCTGCGGTTAATTGGAGGCAGCCTTTTTCCTTGATTTGCTGCCCCGACAATCTGTATAGTGGTATAGGTGGCACGGTCTTCCAGACCGTGAAAACACGGCCAAGATGGCCGTGCCACGTTGACCTGTCCCCGCCGTAAGGCGTCCTGTGGAGAGCGAAAAAAAGCTTGCCCTGAGTGAAATCGAAGGGCCGAGGTATCTGCAGAAAGGCGAAATATGAGCAAGAAAATCATTACTATAGTAGCTTTCCTGGCAGTGATCTTAAGTGCCCAGACGGTATCGAGCGTGTTCGGTGCTGAAGTTCAAGCGCCGCAGCCGCGTAGTCGTAGTGAAGTCCAGGCTGTGCTTGCCAAAGCCCCCAAGCCGGCCAAGCGAGATCTCCGCCAGCTCGACATTGTTTTGGTTGCGTTCAAGAAAGACCACGGCCTCAACGAGCATGACTATCCTCTCTGGCAGAAGCGATGGGCGGTGCTGCTCGGCGGGCAGGAGGCTGGCCAGGAAAAACAGGTCAACCTTTATGGTCCCGCTCCAAAAAAGCAGCGCGAAAAAGTGCTTGCCGGTGCGCCAAACGTGCGGGTTTCGACCGCCGACGGCTGGCCAAGCAAAGAGCAATTCAAAACAGCCGAGCTGATAGTTGCGTTCTGCTATATCCAATGGGACGGGCAAAAGATGCAGGAGCTCGAAGAATTCCTTTCTCGCGGCGGAGGTTTTGTCCTTCTGCACCCGGCTGTGATCGTTCCGCAGGGGATGGATATCACCGATCAGCTGGCCAAGCTCATTGGCTTGGCGTGGGAATATAATTATACCAGCTGGCGTCACGGTGAGGTTGCCTTGAAGATTACCGCTCAAGAGCATCCGATTTGCCTTGGGTTGCCTGATACGATTCACTTGCTCGATGAGGCCTACTGGCCTCTCAAGGGGGACCGCAGCAAAGTCACGGTGCTGGCGACATCCGACGAAGCGGTCAGCCCTGCCCCTTCGACAGGCTCAGGGCAGGCTCTGAGCCAAGTCGAAGGGAAGGACTCCGAACAGACCAAGCTGGAGCCGATGTTCTACGCCTATCAGAGCGGCCCGTGGCACGGGCTTCCAGCCCNNACGGCCAAGATGGCCGTGCCACAGGAGGAAGGATATTGAAGGTGCCGAAATTCATAAGAGTCCTCTTATTTAGGATTGCTGATTGCCAATTGCCAATTGAAAATCGTAAATCAAAAATCAACTTGCTTGCTGTGACTGTGCTATTCTGGGCAGTTTTGGTTAACGCCCAGCTCGCTGCGCTGGCCGCGGGGCAGCCATACCCCGTTGGTGATGTGGATGGCGACAGAGACGTTGACTTTGAAGACCTGCAGGTTCTCGCCAGTCAGTGGCTGGACGAGGCGTGCCCGGCGGCTGAATGTGAAGCGGACTTGAACGGCAGCAGTACCGTCGACTCGGCTGATTTTGCCCTATTGGCACAAAATTGGCTTGTGCAGACAACAACGCCGGTCATAAGCGAGTTTATGGCCAGCAACGGCAGCAAACCTCCACCTAATCCGCCCGGGGTCGGCGACCTGCTGGATGAAGACAAGGATTCTTCCGACTGGATAGAAATTTACAGTCCGACCGATGGGCGGTTCGATATCAGCGGCTGGCATCTAACCGATGATCGCAACGTCCTGGCTAAGTGGGAATTTCCGGACGGTATCTGGCTTGAGCCGGGCCAGTTCCTGATTGTTTTTGCCTCGGGCAAGAACCGGGCGGTGGCCGGGTCGGAGCTGCACACCAATTTTCAGCTCGATGCCGACAACCCTGAATATCTGGCGTTAGTAGAAAGCGATGGTGCCACAATAGCTCACGAATACGACTACCCCACTCAGCTCACGAATATCTCATACGGTTTGAGGCAATTTGCCAAGACACTCATTGCCAGTGGTGCAACTGCTTCATATCACGTGCCGACAGCGATGGATGCCGACCTGCCTTCGCCCGCCGAAGCGGGCTTCGCGCAGGCGGGAGCACAATGGACGGCAGTAACCTTCGATGATAGTACCTGGGATACCGCAAAGACGGGATTGGGTTTTGTCCCCCGATTTATCGGGGATGTGATTGATGTCACCAACCCTGGAGATGTCGTCCAGGGTGTTCCGAACGATGGGGATTGGCCAAGTGATGAATCACCCCCCTTAGCGATTGATAATAATGTCAACACGAAGTATTTACATTTCAAGGGAGATTTCGACCCGGGCGACCCTCCGGGTGGGGCTGGTTTTCAGATTACACCGTCGATTGGTCCATCTATTGTCACGGGACTGACTTTCACCACGGCGAATGATGCGCCGGAACGCGATCCGACCGCGTTTGCGCTGTATGGCTCGGATGTGAGTATAAACGGACCTTATACTTTGATCGCTGCGGGCAATATTGTTGACTTTAATCGGGCATCCGCTTGGCCGCGCTACACTAAGAACGCTACTCCGATTACATTCTCTAATAACACAGCATACTACCACTATCAGCTATTATTCCCAGCGATTCGAGACGCGGCAACGTCGGTTGCTATGCAGATAGCCGAAGTCGAGNNGAGTTTTTGGGCAGTCCAGCCGGATTAGCCGCTTCAGATATCCAAAAGCAGATGCAGAACATCAATGCCTCGCTATGGGTTCGCCTCAAATTCGAGCTGGGCCAGGATGAGCCTGAGCTTTTCGACACATTGTCGTTGCGGGCCAAGTATGAGGATGCGTTTGTGGCTTATCTGAATGGTATCGAGGTAGCCAGAAGCAATTTCGAGGGACCTTCGCAGTGGAACTCCAGTGCACAAAGTAACCGCCAGAATAGTCTGGCGATGGAATTCGTCAGTTTTGACATCTCCGGCGCCATCAGCCTATTGCGCGTGGGCACTAACATACTGGCGATTCACGCCCTAAACGATAAAGCCGGTGACGGGGATTTTTTGATCCTGCCCGAGCTTATCGCCGCCAGCAGTCCCGACTCGCTCGGGATTCCGCAGTACTTCACGCAAGCAACACCGGGCAAATTCAATGTGCCCGGCGCGATCGACGTGGTGGCAGACACCAAATTCAGCCGCGAGCGAGGCTTCTACGATGAGCCTTTTCTGGTCTCGATAACCACTGAAACAGAAGGGGCTACAATACATTACACCACAGATGGCAGTACGCCCACCGAGGTGCGTGGGCAGCCGTATACTGGTCCCATTCCGATCCCCGTGAAAGCGGGGACCGCAACCACATGCCTGCGGGCAATGGCATTCAAGCCGGGCTGGATCCCGACTGCTGTCGGGACTCAAACGTACATCTTCCCGGCCGACGTAATTCGTCAGCCAGCCAGCCCTGCTGGTTTTCCTGCCTCCTGGGGCAGCACGACTGCGGATTATGCAATGGATAGCCGCGTGGTGAACGACCTGCAATATCGCGGCCTGATGAGAAACTCGCTCTTGTCGCTTCCGACCATCTCGATTGTAACGGACTTGAACAATCTATTTGGTGCCACCGGCATCTACGACAATTCAACCATGGCAGGCGTGGCCTGGGAACGACCGGCGTCCATCGAGTGGATAAATCCCGATGGCACGACCGGCTTTCAGGTGGACGCCGGCTTACGTATCTACGGCGGTGACCCATTTCGCGGCATGAGTCTGACGCGGAAGAAGTCCTTCCGTCTGCTCTTCAAGCGACAATACGGTCCCTCCAAGCTGGACTTTCCCATGTTCGATGCGGAAGACGCAGCCACGAGCTTTGACACAATTGTTCTTCGGGCTGGGGCCAACGATGGCTGGAACAACTGGACAGGCAGCGGGAATGGGCCGAATGTTCAATATATTCTCGACGAGTTCATACGTCGCACACAGTTGGCTTTAGGCCAGGTTTCTCCTCACGGGACTTTTGTGCACTTGTACATCAACGGGCTTTACTGGGGTCTGTATAATCCGGTCGAACGGCCTATGTCGTCCTTCTGCGCCACTTATTACGGCGGCGACAAAGAGGAATGGGACGCCCTCAACTCCGGTACTCCCACAGGTGAGAGCAGCACCACCACCTGGAATGCGATGCTCAGCCAGGCATCAGCGGGACTATCGGACAATGTCTCCTACCAGAAAATCCAGGGCAACAACCCTGANNNNCCGGATTTAAGTTCTTCGACTGGGACGCTGAATATGTTATTGTCATCGGCTCAAATCTCAATTCCAACGTAACTGGCGTAAGCGACAACGGAGCTCGACCCTACGTTACCCTCAGACAGAACAATGAATTCCGTCTGCTTTTCGCCGATCAC
>JAFNGF010000283.1 GCA_017885385.1 Planctomycetota bacterium | reverse complement strand
CCCACTGCTCGTCGCGCCAATCGCTGGTGGGCAGCTGCGCCACGATGCCGCGGTCGGAGGGACTCCGATATTCCATCCAGGTCATTGCTTTTTGTACGGCGGACTCAAGGAAGCCGCTCTCGCCGGTCGCTTTTCGGAAAAGTCCCACGGCCATCAAAAAAAGCGGCGTGGTGTCACTGGCCCCGCGGTCCTCGCGGTCGTGCACTAATGAAGGGATGTGCCCAAGCCGGCTTTGGTTTCGGGCAACAGTCTGGAGCACCCGCCGCAGCGATTCGATCAGTCTGTTGTTGCCTGAGACCAGGATACCCAGAGACGAGATCATCAAGTCTCGCGTATACGGCTCTGGATAGCCCCAGCCGGCTGCTCTGGGAAGTCCGCGATACGGTCCGTGAGCATTGTGAAGCAGCACTTTGGCTGCGGCATATTTAGCCCGCTCAATCAGGTTTTCTTGTTGCGGCTCCATAATTTTAACCACGGATTTCACAGAGTTCACTGAATTGTTGTTCGCTTTTTAATCTATGCTGATCTGTGTTAATCTGTGGTTTATCCTTTCAAGAAATACCCAGTTTCTCGCAGATAATCGCCACGAATCGCTTGGCTATTACTCGATAGTCAAAGTTTTCGACGGCCCGTTTTCTTCCGGCTTCGCCCATGTTTTTTCGCAGTGTCGCATCCTGCATAAGCTGCATAAGGTAGCCGGCAATATCGTGCACGCTGGCTCGGTAGTCAACCGTTCGCGGCCTTTTGAAGACCACTCGATGCCCGACCTCATGCCCGGATTCCGCGCCTGCGAGCGTCTCTCTTATCCGGACTTCCTGGGCAATCGAGGCCAAGAAGGCGTTTTCGCCGTGCACCATCGTGTCCAGCATGCCCATCGCCTTTATGCCTATGACAGGTTTTCCACAAGCCCCCGCCTCAACCTGGATCATTCCAAAACCCTCCAGGCGCGACGGTGCGGCGTAAATGTCACACGCCGATAACAGGTAAGGCATAAAATTGCGAGAGATGACATTGGTGGTGTAGACCACGTTCTTGTCGATGCCCAGCTGGGCGGCCAGCTGCATGTCCAGCAGGTTTTGCTGCTGGGTTCGGGGCTGAGGCCAGACCTTGCAGACGTACTTCCAGTCCGGCGCTTTTGTGTCTATAAGGGCCAGTGCCTGCATAACCTCCTGTGCTCCTTTGCTGGCAGCGTCTCCCCCTACCGTTAGGATCATTATCTGGTCCGGTGCGACTCCCAGCGCCTCGCGCACGGCCAGCACCTTGGGGTCGTTCTTGTCGCGCGGTACAAAGGAGTCGGTGTCGCATCCGACCGGAAGCACCTCGATGTTCTTGCCGCTGAGTCCATCGCGGATGTAGACGCTTTTTACCCACCTTGAGGTCACCAGGATAAGGGGCAGGGCCTCCAGAACCTCGTGGTAGTTGGCCATATAGCCGTCGGCGACCAGCCAGGGCACGGGCTGCACGCCGTAGCGTTGAGGATGCAAGACCAGGTGAGGGGTGTGTCCCCAGTAGCCGACGCCGACCACTACGTCCGGCTCGAACCACCGGTAGTACCACTCTTTTTCCTGGCCCGACTCGAAATGCACCGAGTGGACATCAATGCCCAGCTCCTGCAATCCTCTATGGAGCAGGTCTCCCTGGGTAGCCAGTCCTGCCGGCGATGGCGGATAGTCATAAAGAACCAGCACTTTCATTTTCTATACTCCTATTGCCTGGCTGGGTTGGCCCGCACTAATTGAACCCGAATTACAGCCCCGCGACGGAGGACGGGCGGGAAAACGGAATGTCGAACTCCGAACACAGAATTTCGAATTTCGAAATTCCTTGTTCATTATTCGATATTCGCCGCTCTGTCTTCTGTCTTCTGTCCTCTGTCTTCTGGGTTTTCCCCGCGCAGGCGGGGGGCGGATTGACCGCCTGAAGACACCAAAAAGCTTCCGTCCGGGGCGTGGTTTTGGCTTCGAAGCTGTCGGCGGTGAAGCCATAGACGTTGGTAATAATATCATATTTTTTCCGCCATATCTTCTCCGGCAGCTCTATCTTCAGATCCGCATCGTGGGCGGCTGCAGGTGGATACTTGCCGCCCCCATCCTGATATGCGAGCTGCCAAAGCTGCTTTGCGGTCAGCCTGCCGGTCTGCCACAGGGCAAAGACTGCCTTGCCGGTCTCTTCATGCCGTAGATGTCGCGTATATTCGCCGCCGGGGCTGTGGGTGATTATAAGGTCGAATTCGTCTGCGCCAAGCAATTCGAGGATTGTATTCTTCACCTGGTCGCCGGACAGCGGCGACTGTTCAGGGCCGTCGTCAAGGTCGCCCATTTGGCCGCCGGCGTTCAACTGCTCCAGGGCCCGCAAAAACCTCGGCGAGCGGTCCGGGTCAGTCTTTCTGCAGAGTGTTACCACTTTCCACCGAGCCTGGGGATTCATCAACATCGTACCGCCGGCCCACAAAGTCTCGTCATCGGGGTGAGCTACGATTACTGCACAATTTCTAAAGCCAAACTTCATCCGAGGCCCCGATTTAGGAGTTAATTGGTTGCCCCTGCTTTCGCAGGGGTCACTCCGGATGGCTCAGTCGCCGGGACATTTCAGCAGAAACTCAACCAATTCGCTCAGCTTTGCCGTGGCAAGAGCAATGCAAGAATCGGCTGCTCCATAATACATAAAGACAATCCCATCTTTCGTCACCCAGCCGCACGGAAAGACCACATCGTCCACATCGCCCTCTCGCTCATACTGAGCTTTAGGCCCGAAAATCCACTCCTGCGACCGACGAATCACGCGTCTCGGCTCCTGAAGGTCTAAAAGAGCCAAGCCCAGCCTATATATTGAGCCGGATGCTGTGGTTCGGACGCCGTGATATAGCACCAGCCAACCTTGCGGCGTCTGCAGCGGAGGGGCCGACAGCCCAATCTTGTTCGCGTCCCACCAGCCGCCTTCACGCGCACGAATTACCTCCTGATGGTCGCCCCAGTGCTTCAGGTCCGGCGAAAAGGAAATCCATATATCCGCCGATACACCAGGCAAATTTGCCACCGGACGATGAAGCATCGCCCACCGCCCGCCAAACCGCACCGGGAAAAGCGCCGCATCTTTATCCTCCGGCGGCATCACCGGGCCCAGCCGGGTAAAGCTGCGGAAATCCTTCGTCGTGGCCAGGCAAACAAGAGGGCCCCCTCTTGAAAAAGCGGTATAGGCTACCGCCCATTGCTGCAATTCTTCCAGCCAGGTAACTCTTGGGTCCTCAATTCCCCAAATCTCCTCCGGACGATTTTCCGGCTCAGGTTTTAACGTAGGCGCCGGGTCAATATCCCAATTGCCCACGCCATCGCTGCTCCGCGCCGCTGTCAGATGTGATATTCCTCTGAAATCTTCAACGCGGACCAGCAGAAGTGTTTTGCCGTCCACTATTGCCGCCGCCGCATTGAAAACAGAGTTGGCGGGATAGGGCCAATTCTTCGCCGAGAGAATAGGATTGTTAGGATGTCTGCTGAATAACTCGTGAGAGGGTCTATTGTCCATACGTCTTTGTTCTCGTAGCAGATGCCAGAGATATTCTTAAACCTTACCCAGAAACTGTGCTATTCCTTTCCGGGTGAGCATTACGGCGATCGCGGCCAACAGCAGACTCATTATCTTAGAAAGGGCTTTTGAGCCGGCCTCGCCCAGCACCTTCATCAAAACCGAAGATGATTCAAATATCATACCAGCCAGCAGTATGTTTACCATTACCGAAATCAGCGTAGCGAGCAGCCCGTACTGTGATATTATGACCAGGCAGGTTGTCAAAACCGCCGGTCCGACAATCAAAGGCGTACCCAAAGGCACCGCTCCAAGCCCCTCGGTGGGTATTCGTCGTTTCTTGACGGGGTTGATAATGTCTGTTATAGCCAGGCAGAAAAGTATCGCCCCGCCGGCGACCATAAAATCTCCTATGGTAATACCCAAAATCCTGAACACAGCCTTGCCCAGAAATATAAAACCAACAGCGAGGCATAAGGCCGTGAGCATGGACTGAACGATAATCTTGGCTCTTTCGCTCCGTTCTATTCCTTCGGTCAGCGAAACAAAGATGGGGAGCACGCCGATTGCGTCAACGGCGACAAATATGGATATAAAAGATAGCAAAATATCTCTGCCCATATTTACTTTGCCAATTCGTGGCGGACTCGGGCAATGCCTATGCAAAAATCTTAGTCCATTGCCTTTTCCGTCTTTTTTGCCAGCCGCCCTTGTGGTACACGCAGCTAACGATCAAAGGCAAGACGCTGGTGGCTTCAGCATAGACCATTTGTTCGCATCCGGCATCTACCTTTCCCCACGAGGACGCTTCTGTGAGTGTGGAGCCTGAAAGACCTCCGTCCCTGACGTCGGCGACTGTAATCTGCACGGCGTACTTGTGCATGGGTACGGGTTTTCCCAGGACCTCGGCGCATATAACCGTATCCTGAGCGAAATTCTTCGGAACGCCCCCGCCGATCATAAATAGGCCTGAAACGGCGGACCTCATTTTGATCTCTGTCAGCTCTCGAAAGTCCTTTACGCAATCAATGGAAACGTGGCGCCGGGGATTTTCAACCTGGTGTTTTGCCAGCCCGAAGCCCGCGCTGCAGTCGCTAAATGCCGGGCAGAAAATCGGCACGTCATTTTCGTATGCGAGCTGCACCAAAGAGTTTTTCTTCTTTGCATTATCGGCAAGATATTTGCCCATTTCCTTTATAAATTCTCTCGATGAATAGGGTCTTCTGGGCAGTCCATCTGCAATCTGTTTTATGGTGTTGTCACAAATCTGCAGCTGCTCTTCGTCGATAAACGTATCATAGATTCTGTCGATGTACAGCTCTCTCAATTTCTTGTCGTCGACGGCGGCGATGCCTTTGTAATGCCTGAAACCCAGGGCCTCNNCTGCCCGCGATGCACAAAATAATCGTGCAATCGTCATCGTTTACCATCATATTGAAAATATCCGCCGCCCGCGCAGTGTCCCTGGCGGTGAAAGACATGCCCTTCATCGCCTCGATTATTTCGGTAGAGTTAAACGATGCTATATCGATGTGCACAACCTTCTCTTTTAGGAGGTCTTTCTTTCGCATTTCAGTCCTTTTTGCCGCAGAGAGCCGATAAGAATGCAGAATATCGAACAAGGAACATCGAATTTCGGAATTCAACATTCAGTATTCGATATTCGTTTATTGCTCTGTCTCCTCTGTGGCTCTTTTTTTGCCACGAATTTGTAGCTGAGCAGCTTATAGATGAGTTTAGCCGCCATGAAATCCGGCGCCCTATTTCTGCTATCCGGACACAGCTCAACGACGTCAAAACCCACAACGTTTTTCTGATTACAGATCGCTCGCAGCAGCGCCAGAACGTCATACCACAGCAGGCCGCCCGGCTCGGGCGTGCNNCTCTGATTCTGGCCATAACGCAGGCATGATTGTACTTCGAGCCTTCGTATTCATCTCTTAGGTCACAGTGGGCGTCAAGCTGCAAGACCGTGATGTCATTGTATCGTTCAACATGTGCCATCACAGAGCCGACGCTGACCGAGTGCTCTCCGCCTATTACCACGGTGAATCTGTCTTTTTGGATGTGATGCCGGACTCTTTCTTTTACCGCCTTAACCATATCCTCGGGGGACAATTTTTGTTCTATGGGTCTATCCGTAAAGATACCTTTTCGATAGACTTCCGAATCTGTCTCTATGTCGTAAAGCTCCATATTAGCCGACGCCTGTATTATGGCTTCGGGACCTTTATCTGCGCCTTTGAGCCAGGTGCTGGTGCCGTCATAAGGCACAGGGACTATCGCCACTCTGGCGTTTTCCGGCGCAGAATATTCTTGGGACAAACATCCGAAATTAAGCGTTTCTTGCACCATAACAGATGCCTCAGACCTGGCTGTTTAGCTCTGCTACCTGGCCTACTCCGCCGAAGCGGCNNAGTTTAGTCGGGCACGAACATGGCTATGGCCACTGTCGTTGTCCACAAATCTTTTTGTCCCCGAGCAGTCTGGGTTATGTTGGAGGTGCGGATTATCATTCCGCTGGATTTATATACCTGCTCCTTTTCCGACCAGGCTTTATTGGGGTCGACTTCCAGTCCGAGCGTTGTTCCCAGCATTCCCGCCGCCAGGTCTTCGGCCATATCCGCCGCCTCTTGCTGGCTCATTCCGTAGGCGTGCACCTCGCTCAGATAGCCCCACTTGTGCTCGTCTTTTGGCACGGCGATGCCCACCGAGGCCGCAACCAGCCTGCCGTGC
>JAFNGF010000282.1 GCA_017885385.1 Planctomycetota bacterium | reverse complement strand
CTTTTCTATCTCTTTGCGCCTTTGGTCCGAGACATTCGCCGGCTCGGGCTCGGAGAGCAGCTTTTTGTAGAATAAAGCCGCCCCACTATTCGGGGACTGCGCCAGGAACCGATTAACTATGTCCTCAGCCTTACTTATCTGGGCCAGTGAAATAAGATCGCTGCAGGCCTTAGTGACAGTAGCCTCTTCAACAGAATCTGGCTGCACTGCTAACAGTTTCTGTACCAAATCGGCCCGATGTTGTTTATGCTTATCTAACTCAGCCTTCATCAACTTGACCGCGGCGTCGGACTCAAGATCCTGTTTTTCCACCACCTGGCCTGGCTGGAGAATAGAGGCGGAACCTTCCCCCATTTGCCTTTGTGCAATAGCGCTTCGGAGTTGGCTAATTTGGGCCTCCACCACTGCCAGACGGAGTCTAATCGTATTCGCGTCATCCGGGGGGAAACCGGCTAATTCTTCCTCAGCCTCGGCCAGTCGGACTGAGCCAATCAAGGCTTTTATGCGAAGCGATTGGCTTCTCCGGCTGCGCCCGAACTGCTCCTCGAAGGCGCTTATATTATAGGGATTCGCCGGGGAGATAACATGGGGCCACCCACCGCGCTTGCCGAGAGTTGCCAGGTAATCCAAAATTGCTTCGGGTTTGGTCCACTCAATCCCCGCTATCCGAGCGCCGTCCAAGAATTCCCAGACGGCACCAAGTTCGGAAGTGTCCATAAAAATCTTCGCCAGGGTGTAGGAAAGCTGAGCATCTCTGCTGGCAGGAACTGTAGTTGCTTTTATCCGCTGGTAGGCTTCGTAGAGCGTGCGGACCGCAGAGCTGAGATTGCCCTTGGCAAGGGCAAGCATTCCTTGCCATTTCAGCACCTCGGGATTCTCCTCACCACTGACGAAAATTTGCTCAATTTCGTGCACAGCGTCCCCGGCATCCGCCAGCATGGCTGCCGCTTGCGACTGCGATACTTTCTGGCTTGGCTCAAGTATTTGCTCGATATAGCAATTGGCAAGGAAAGAATTTAATATGAATTTGTTCATCCTGACTGCGGGGCTTCGTGGCCCGGTTGTGTCTTGTACATTCGGCAGTGCAAGTGCATTCTTGGCCAGCTCTATGGCCTTGAACACTTCGGATTTCTGCCCGTGCACGGAAAACTTGCGATAGTACAAATTCGCGGCGCTGGTCGCGTACGCCACATTTTCCTTGTCCAGCTCAATCGCTTTAGTCATCGCCTCGACGGCACTGTCAAGATTCTTAAGACCAAGCTCGTAGGCGGAGAACATCGAATAGATGGAATAGAACCTGGAAAGTGCAGCAAATGCCTCTGCGCTGGAAGGAAACTTGTTTACAAGCGACACGAAGCCAAGCTCGAGCGCTTGAATCTGCTGTTTTGCCTGAGCGGTCTCACTCGCTTGCGCGTGTTCCAGCTTCCTGGATAGAAGATTGATGTGCGCTCGCGGGTCATCACCGGCAGCTTCGACCGCCTTTTGTAAGAGCTCGTCCGCACGCTTAGCAGCTTTTTCTTTTTCCTCGACATTTCCTCTCGAGGCAAGAATTTGCCCTTGCTCGACGGTCGCATCGGCTAAATATAAATAGGCATCAATGTTCTGCGGATCGAGCTGCTGCACCTTCTGCAGATCACTCATTGCCCTGGTCAGCAGCTGCTCAGGAGATGTCACCGCCCCCATCCTGGCTACTTCAAGTGCTGCTCTGCCCCGGATTAGGTACAAATAAGAGCCTAAGGTCCGGCTCGGGACAGGCTCAAGGCTTCTCTCTTCTTTCCCGAAGGCCGGCTCCCATTTGGCCCTTTCTTCGCCGAGCAAGTCTGCCTTCTCGACGACCTCGATAGCCTTAGATGCTTGAGACTCAATCTCACTCCATACTGTGCTCTCACTTCTTCCAGTGCTGGCATAACTGTCGGCGATAATGTAAAGATATTTCAATTGTGCAAGTCGAGCCTTTACATTCTTAGTGTCTATATTGATTATCTGCTGCCAGCATCCGCGCACTTTGGGCCATTTATCGGTTTCAATGTACAAATCCACAAGCTTAAAGAGCATGTCTATCCTGAGCTGCTGGTCCGACCTTGCCCGTTTGTATGCTTTAAGGTAGTTGCGTTCAGCGTTATCGTAGTCTTTGGCAAGCCACGCGGCGTCGCCGTCGCTGATGAATTTTTCGGGGTCTCTGCCCAGGTGCAGAATAGCCGCCACAGCTACCAATACCAGCAACAGCAAAACTGCCGAGCCAATAAGTACGACTTTTTTGTTCAGTCTCTTTGCCATAAACTTTTCCCTTGCGCTATCGGTCCACGACCAACACCCGCGACCCCAGAAACCCGGGTAAACGCGGAACAAGACCACGCAATGAATTGCGGGGCGAATATTTAGCCCCCCAATTTATTGGGGGGTGGTATTTCGATGCGGTTTCACCGCAGGTTCTATTTGCCTGCATAAGGTACGATTTATTCACCGGCCACTGCCTTTCCAGTCGGGCCAGTGGTCTTTTTCTAAGATAGGTAGAATAACGCCCAGCACTTTTTCGCTCGCTTCGATCGCCTCCTGTTTACTCGGTGCAGACAACGACTGGTTGAAAACAAGCTCAATCTTAGAAAAATACGAATATTTGCCGAAAAGGTTCTTGTTCAAAGCTATGCGAGCTTCGTCTCTGCTGCCGGCATATTCCCCATTGACCTTAAAAAGATACAGAACCTGGAATTCTCTGCTGCTCTGCAAGAAATCAGTTTTTGTACCGCCGAAGACAAGATATTTTCCTCGGATTTCGCTGGGCAGGTCAGGGTTACTGATTCTAAATGTCACGCTATCGGTCGCCAGTCTTTGGTAGCCGCTGCCGCTGTAGCACTCCTCCGGGACGTGTGGTACCCTGTCCGGAAGCTCATAGTAAGTAACAAACAACATAAATTTGCGGACAGGACTTTCAGATGCTATCCCTGCGTCTTCCAGAATCCATTGAATATAATCCTCCGTGCCTAATGCTTTAAGAACGTCTTGGTTTTCGATTTTATCTTTCGATAATACTTTGTAAGAACCTAACTGTTTCTCATCCAAAAGGTCCAACGATTTCCTCAGCGGCAAGGGTTCTTTCTTTAAATACATCCCGAAGGTTTTTATGGCAATGGACATGCCGGCTCCGGCTGTTGCCAGCACAGCCGCGCATATTAAAAAGGCCGGCTGCAAATAAACTCGTATGTCGGATTTCATGCCCTGCATCACGCATCATGCTTAGCTGTCAAACGCATTCTATAGCGTTTGCGGTTTCTTTCTAACCACGACATCGCCGGCGGCCGTCTCGGCTTCTTCTACAAACAAACTTGACATAAACCAGGATAGAAAGCCATAGAAGGCAAATGCCAACGGCAACATTCCTATTCCAAGTAGATCGTGATAAATGCCCTGGGTATATTCAGGGCTAATCAACACGTAAATGAATCCCGTGACCGTGACCCGCACAATGTTGCACAGTATCGCTATGGGTATCGTGGAGCCTAACAGAATAACTCGCTGCCATACGGGTCTATAGTGCAGGTAAGCCATAGCCACGCCCAGCGCTAGAAAGGCCATCAGCAGCCGCATTCCGCTGCAGGCTTCTGCCACATTGAGCGGAGGCTCCAGCCGCTGGCCCTTATAAATGATATCGATCAGGACGCCGCTGACGCTGGCTTCTATTCCACTGACCAGATTCAACAAGGCAGTTGCGACCTTGGCAGCCAGGAACCGCATCGGCATCGTCAGTCCGACATAATACCTCTGCGGCAGCGGCACCGCAAATATCAAAAATACGATTGGCAGCCACGTATGCTTAACCAGACTCCATCCGCCAAGAAGCAACACCACCGCTCCAATCGCCGCTATCACAGAAAGCGGGCGAAAGTATGCGTATCCAGAGGGGCTGACGATGTTGAAAAAGTAAAATACAATCCACCAGACTAAAAAAAATAGGCCCAGATAGTTTGGCTTGGCTTGAAGGTTCAAAATCTCTTCTCTATGCTGATTGATGAAGTACAGGCTGAAAAGAGGGATTAGAAAGCCGTGCGACCAGCTGGCGTCGGTCAGCCANNCCTATTATTGCTATCTTAGTGCAGTTATGCAGACCAAGCTCACGCCAATGCTCCTTTGGGTTCCGTGCCCGACCGTCGGCAGGCGGGCCGCCGGGCGGGGTCCCTCGCAGGTGCGCATTTTTTTCCTGGGTCTGTGCCGTAAAAGAAGCAATATTGGCCACCATAATAAAGGATTCTACTAAAACCAATGGGGCAAGCGGAAGCCTTTGCCATAATCTGCGTCCCCGAAATTACGGTCATAAACAAATCCGAAGCCGTAAGTCGCTCTGAAGGCATTCCGCAAAATCGCACGCCACCTGGCGGTTGCATGTGAGCCGACATTGATCAGGTCGTTCGGCTTAATAAAGAAGTCCGGCTGCTCACCGTTGGAAATCTTATCCAGGTCTACCATTACAATCTCTTCTTTGTTTTCGCCGATTCTTCTTATCACTTCGCAGCGTTTTGGCCAGGCCAAAGACCCCAAGCCGCCTGCCGCAGCTATAGCCATCTTTAAGGTCATCGGTCGGCCTGTTATGTTAACGTAGCCCCTGCTGTTGACGTTGCCCATTATACAGAATTCGCCAATAATATCAACCGGCACGTGAATAGTATCGCCCGGCCTTATTACGATATTATACCGCGGATCACCCGCCAGCAATCTGGCAGCCGGGATCTTTATAACTCGCGCCTGAACCGCCTTTTCCCACTCAAGCTCTTCGGCCACCAGCTTTTCCTCCAGCGGTACAGCGGGCCCTTCCGGCTCAAATTTTATCACCGGCTTTGTGGGCTTAGGCGGACCAACCTGGACCGGCACCCATTTGCCGTCTTCAAAAATCCACTCTATCCGGCCGCCCGCCTCAGCCTCTTTAGCCTGGGGCTCCGGCGGTTTCGGCGGAGTAACTTGAATGGGGACCCACTTGCCGTCCTGGAACGTCCACTCAATCTGGTCAGCGGGTTGTACCTGTTGTTTTATTTCGGGAGCCGCCGGCTGCGGCGGCCCAACTTGAATGGCGACCCATTTGCCGTCTCTGAAGGTCCACTCAATCTCTCCGCTGAGCTTGTTATTCGTGGTTTCTTCGCCCGTCATCGATGAGCCAAATAGGCCGGCTGATGCGCTCGGAGTGTACATAGCGGCTGCATAACCATCCATAGTCCTGCGATCAGTCAGCCCCAAAAGCGGCGGGTTTGATGCACCTCTCGTAGATGTCACTTGCCGTCCGCGATTGGCCGGCACGTAGAAGCCCGGCGGCAAAGTCGCCTGGTCAAGGTCACTATTGCTTACCATCTCCGTGGAGGATATAAGCACTTTTTTGCTCTCAGGCCAGCTACGTTGCACCTGAGGCGTTATAATTTGCAGCATTTCGCGTTCCGACTGAGACCGCAGCTCACGGCCCTGCTTTGGAATACCAGGCTGGGCGGTAGATTCGGATGGATTCGGCAGGCTCACCACAGGCTTGCCGGTTATGGACTGCGGTAACTGAGGTCTGGCGCGGCCCGGTTGGAAAATCTGGAGTCCACCCTGCTTCGGCTCAACCGTATCAAGCCTGTTAAGGTCCAGCTTGCCGGCCTCAGGTTTAGTTACCCCGGGCGATTCCTGCGTGCTCTTCTGACGGCGTGACACGTAGATATAGCTGACGTTGAATTGTGCGGGCCCGCCCGCGGTGGCAAGCGCATCGGTCAGCCTGAAATCATACCGAGGAATAAGGTATCTGCCCGGCCCCGGCACACCGACACCTAATATAGAAAACGTCCGCTGCTGTGAATTAAGCAGAGTCACGCTAACCGCAGGCGCCTTCAATATGCCCGGCGAAAGGCTCTGTTTTATCTGCTCTTCAAGTTGTGTTTCGGTCAATCCTGCCGCTTGAACAATGCCGACATCCGGTACCGAAATTTTGCCGGTCTCGGTCACAACATAATCATTTACGACCGTCATTCCCTCTTGAAACAGCTCGAAAATAGCTATTCTGATAACATCACCGGATGTGAATACATAGTCATCTTCTACGGCTACAATGTCACTCGGTCGCGGCTCCTCAGCGTTCTTGTAGGGTACCGGCGTCTCCTCCGCCACACCTAACGAGTCCAGTATCACATTGACCGCCGGCGTGGGACGGAACCTTCCTATCTGGGTCGGATCAAAGAACTTATTCCCACAGCCTGCCAGGTGAACGCTTACAATAGCCCAAACCAGTGCGATAGTTATGCTCTGCGCCTTATTCATATTATTAAAACTCCCAAAAGATTACTGAGCTCCCGATCGTTCCAAGGCTCAAAACTGCCCCGCCAAAAGCGGGCTCCTCTGAGGAAATTTATCGGTTCGATATCCTGTCCGCTTAACTTTTTTGATGCCGGCAAAGGCAAATATGACTAAGAAATTGCCGCCACGGCTCGTCTGCTGCCTGTGCATCTGAGCAGCATCGCCATCACAGGACCCCCGCTTACGCGGGCACAGGCCTGCCCACGCGCAGGCAAGAGTTGCTGTTGCGGCAAACCACAACTATAAGCGCACAAGGCAATTATGAACCTGGGAGTTTTGTTCAAACAGTAATCCGGCCGCCCCCTGCTTAAACAGCAACGGGCGAAATTATACTGCCGGCTGAGAACCAGATTTGTTCGGTGTGGAGTGTCTAAGCCCGATAATCGCCGGAATGCCAATATAGATGAGATGTCTGTCCACTTCTGGCGACGGGTCCTATGTTATCTCAGCACCAGTGCATTCGCCCGTTTTTCTTGTGCGCCAGAACGCAAATGCCAGAATGGCTAAAAGTACGAGTGTCGAAATATACTTGACCGCAGATGGGAGCATCCAATTCGCCTGCCCTGCCATTGTGACGTTGACGCCGCGAGTGATATTATCCAGCACAATCCCACTTAACAGCGCACATCCGGCAACGGTAAGAAGGTAGGTAACTGCGCTTCGACCTCCCAAAGCCTTCCAAATAGTGACCAAACTTGCGGCATTGGTGGCCGGCCCAGTCATAAGAAAAACTATGGCTGCGCCGGGCGTCAAACCCTTCAAGATCAGCGCCGCCGCTATCGGCACCGAGGCGGTTGCACAGACATACATAGGTATCCCCACGATCATCATCACTACCATCGCAAAAAAACCGGTGCCCAATTTTTCCGCGAAAAAACCATCCGGCACCACGGCCGAGATGATAGATGCGATAACCAATCCGACAAGCAGTGGTTTGCCAATGTCACGCGGTAGTGTCACAAACCCATACTTCAACACTCGGAGCAGTTTCCCATTTTTCTTCGGGCCGGAACAACATTCATCTGCGCATTTTGTTGTCGGCGAAGCTTTGCTTGCGGCGCGCCGGTCGATTACATCTACCAAAATCCCACCAGCGACACCTGTCGCCAGCGCAGCTAACGGCCTAAAAATAGCAAAGACAGGTCCCAGAAGGCTCAATGTTACAAAAATACTGTCCACGCCGGTTTGAGGAGTCGATAGCAAAAATGCCACCGTAGCACCTTTGCTTGCTCCGTGCTTATATAGTGACATTGACACGGGGATGACGCTGCACGAGCACAAAGGCAGCGGAATCCCGAAAAGCGATGCCTTCACCAACGGCCAAATCCCCCTGCCGCCCAGATGTTTTTCCACAAGACGCGGCGATAAAAGCACCGAAAGAATCCCCGCCATGAAAAAGCCGAACAATAAATACGGCGACATCTCGGCCGTAGTGTCCCAAAAATCCAAGATTAGCGATCTGATTAAACCACTCATCATAAAACACCGTTTGGGGGTCAGGCCCTTACTTCTATCGTTTCGACCTTACTGATGTTACCGCGTAAATCGACGGTAACATCGTCAGAAGATACGTTCACGCCGCTGCTCGCAATAGCCTCGCGGGCAATCCGAGTCAGTCCGAAACAGCACGGCACCTCCATGTGAACCACCGTCAGACTCTTCAGCTTGTTCGCCTTCAGTATCGCTGACAGCTTTTCAATGTAGAACACTGCATCGGCAAACTTCGGGCAGCCCACAGCGATACTGCGGCCCTTCAGAATCCTGCTGTGAAAATCGCCCATCGCAAACGGCACACAGTCCGCAACGAGCAACAAATCAGCCTGGGCAAAATACGGCGCGTTAGGGGAGACCAGCCTCAATTGTACCGGCCAATGACTAAGCCGAGACAGAGTTTCCGCGACAACCTGTTCGGACCCCGTGCTCTCTGCTCCGCGAGCCTGCGCAGCGCTTCGCAGAACAGGCTTTTGCCGCAACTGTTTCGCTACTGAGCTCGGGCAGACAAAATAGCACATCAATCCGGCACTAGTATGATGGTCGCTGCGCTCCCGGGCGTCTATTTGCTCTTGCGCTGGGTGTGATTTTGTTGCCTGCTCATCGAACGGGGCAGATTCCCGCTGCTCAATGCTAATCGCATCCTGAGGACAATGCCCAATACAAGCGCCCAGACCATCACAGTATGATTCGCTTATCAATTTGGCCTTACCCCCGATCAGCTTTATGGCGCCTTCTGCGCAGGCGATCACACAAAAACCGCAGCCATTGCATTTTTCTTCATCTATCTTTACAATGTTTCGCGAAACCATCTTGTTTCTTTAACAAATCACGCCTTCAGCATATCGGCCAGATCCTGGTCAACATCTCCAATCGGCTTGACATTATACTTCTCGGCCAGCACCTTCAGCACATTGGGACTGACAAAGGCCGGCAGACTTGGTCCCAGCCGCATGTTTCTGAGCCCCACGTGCAGCAACGTCAGCAGAATCGCTACCGCCTTCTGCTCAAACCAGGACAGCACAAGCGAAAGCGGCAGCTCGTCTACGCCGCAATCAAATGCCTTTGCCAGCCCGGCTGCAATCTGAATCGCCGAATATGCGTCATTGCACTGCCCACAATCCAGCAGCCTCGGAATGCCTTCGATGTCGCCAAATTCGAGCTTGTTGAAGCGGAACTTGCCGCACGCCAACGTCAAGATTACACAATCGTGCGGCACTTTTTGTGCCAGGTCAGTATAGTAGTTCCGTCCGGGCTTGGCACCGTCACAGCCGCCGATCAAGAAGAAATGCCGGATTTTCCCTTGTTTGACCAGCTCGACTACCCGTTCGGCTGCGCCGAGCACGGCATTACGGGCAAAACCAACCGTTAGATATTCTGGAGAAGCATCCTCGGCAAATCCTGGCTCCGCCAGCGCAGCTTCGACCACCGGCGTATAATCACGGTCACGAATATATGTCACTGTGTTCCATCCAACGACGCCGGAAGTGAAAATCCTGTGTTTGTAGCTATCCTTGGGTCTCTGCAGACAATTTGTGGTCATCAGAATCGCACCGGGAAACTCGTCGAATTCCTTTCGCTGGTTCTGCCAGGCGCCGCCGTAATTGCCCACAAGGTGCTTATACTTTTTCAGCCCAGGGTAAGCGTTGCAGGGCAGCATTTCTCCGTGAGTGTAGACGTTGATTGCCTTGCCGGCGGTCTGTTTCAATAGCTCCTCAAGGTCCTTCAAATCGTGGCCCGACACCACGATGCACTTGCCCCTAACGGGCGTAATCCTGACCTGTGTCGGCTCAGGGTGCCCGTATGCAGCGGTATTGGCGGCATCGAGCAATTCCATCGCCTTGAGATTCGCCTGCCCGCAGTCAATCGCCGTCTTCAGCAATTCCTCCGCATCGGTCGGCTTCTGCGTAAGATAGCTCAGTATGCGGTGAAAAAAACCGTANNATCCTGGCCAAGCTCGGCAATGCGCTTTTGAACGCCTACGGATTGTCCCTTGCGGATAAGGGCATCCAAATCGTCTGTTCCTTCCCACCACGCAACTTGCACGCCCAACCGTTCGGGATTCTTGCCGGCTTTTTTCGCCGCATCCTCATAGAGCTTTTGTGCCTTTTTCTTTATTTCAACGGCCCGCTGCAAAAATTGCCTGAATCGCTCGGGGTCGAAGCTCACGTTGGTGAGCGTGCTGAAAAGTGCCTTGACCATGAAGACATCAAGCTGCCGGTCTTGCCTGCCGAGCTGACAAGCCCTGTGCGCGTAGCGTGAAATATCCTTGACCGCATAGACCAGCAAATCCTGTAGTGCCGCCGTTTCTTGGTCCTTCCCACAAACTCCCTGCGCCGTGCAGCCCGTTCCTTTTGCCGTCTGCTCACATTGATAGCAAAACATGCTCATCGTTCTTGGTCTCCTTCCGACTTATTTGTCATATCCACCCTAAGTGTCCTCCCGCCTATGGTGGTAATTCCGGATTTTTCAGAGCGGTCCGTGGGCTGCTCTCGACGATTTGTTGCGGGCGAAACTTTCAAACACCGGTCGGCGTACTGACACCAGTGCGCACAGCCGCGGTCTATCTTCGGGTTGACGACAATACTGCCGCAATTACGGCACTTCAGTTTCGGCTCGTCCTTGAAAAACTCCACAAACGTGCCGCATTGACCACACCGAACCTCAAAAACATCTTCCGGCTTCCAGAATCGCCGGTCTTGTCCGGGGCATCTAAACATCTTACACTCTCCGACTTCTGCGAGTCGACCTTGTCTAAGCACGAATCATCGTCAACAACATCTTAAATCTCTCATCGGCAGAAACTGCGTGCGGCACATCAGCCGGCATTACGACAATCTGCCCGGCAACAAATTCCCCGTCGTTGCCGCCGATGGTTAGCCGAGCTTTTCCATCGAGAATCTGAACAACGGCATCATAAGGCGCGCTGTGCTCGCTCAGCTTCTGCCCCTTATCAAAGGCAAATAAGGTAATGGCGCCGGCCGGTTTATCCACTATTGTTTTGCTGACGATGGAATCCTCTGAGTATTCGACCAGTGCCGCCAGATTTTGTCCCTTGCCCACGCAAGCTCGCAGGACGCTTGCCTTGGGTTTTTCAATGCTCATTTTTCACCTCTTTTAGTGCTCTGTGCAGATTTTCGCTTCCTGACGCCGCTACTCTTTGCCAGCTCATGCAGCGTGACATTATTGAGAAAACTCTCCATCTGCTGCTGTAGCTCAGCTAACTTTTTACTTATACGACATTGGCGATGATAAGAGCAGGCGTCGGCGTTCAGCAGACATCTATTTAAGCTCAAACGGCCTTGAATCGCCTTTACCAGCTTTAGAACACTTATTGCCGACGGCTGCCGGCTCAGCTCGAACCCGCCTTTCGGCCCCATCGAGCTTTTCACCAGTTTCGCACCGTGGAGCTTCTGCAGCAGCTTGCACGCAAGCTGATAGGGAATGTCAGCGCGCTCGGCCACTTCTCTGGCTGAAACCGGCCCATTGCCACAACGGCCGGCCAGAAAAACCATTGCCCGCAGGGCATAATCGGTATCTCGCCTCAATATGTCCACCTTCGATTGAATCCTTAAATACAAAAGGCTAAATGGGACGCCCAATGCAATATCGCGATCCACTACAATATATATAAGACTAAAATAATCCTATTTGTTCGCGCTTTCAAGCGAAAAAGTGTGTTTTTTCCAAAATTCCCCCAAGAATCCCCCTTCTATTTGCACAAAGTCCGGCTTTCGCAGCCTATACTTATACGACCGTCCTGGCAGATGCGAACCTTGTTCACATGGCCTCAGCAATCTTACGCCCAAGGCCCTTACAATTTGCAAGGTCATCAGCCGATGGCTGCCATTTGGCCAGCACGCCTTCTGCTGCTACAGGGATTCCACACTTGCCGAAATGCTCCTCGATGATTTTGACAGACTCGCCGCTCCAGCCGTAGCTGCCAAAGGCGGCGCCGATTTTATTCTGGAATCTAAGCCCTTTCAAATCCTCAAGTATGGGCGTAATCGTGGGTAAAAGTCCCCTATTCAATGTCGGCGAGCCAACGACAATAGCCCTTGCCTGAAAAATCTCGGTTATGACGTCGTTGCGATCCGCCAAAGCCGTATGGAAAAGTTTGTGCTCTATCCCTTCGGCGGCCAGGCCATCTGCGATCGCCTCAGCCATTCGCCGGGTCGCCTGCCACATCGTATCGTAGAGAACCACCGCTTTTTTCTCCGGCGTTTGTGCCGCCCATTGCTGGTATTTCTTTACTATCTGCAGCGGGTCTCTCCGCCATATTACTCCATGACTGGGGGCAATAATATCGACCGGCAGTTTCAAAGATAGGACCTCCTCGATCTTCTTGGTCACTAAGTGGCTGAACGGCGTGAGGATATTGGCGTAATACTTCATCGCCTCTTCATATAATTCCTTTTCATTAACTTGGTCGTTAAAACGAAATGCGGCGGCATAATGCTGGCCAAATGCGTCATTTGGCATCAGAATATTTTGCCCGGTCAGGTAAGTAAACATGCTATCCGGCCAATGCAGCATCGGCGCCTCGACAAAGACAAGCTCATTTCCGCCCAGGCTGACCTTGTCGCCGGTTTGTACGGCCTTGAAGCTCCAGCCTTGGTGGTAATGTCCCTCAATACTTTCACGCCCGCGATTGGAAACGATAAGCGTGGCGTTTTTAGCCAGCCGCATAATCTCGGGCAGACTTCCCGAATGGTCAGGCTCAGCGTGATTGGCGATAACAAAGTCAATCTTGCTTGGGTCTATAATCTGCCGGATATTTTCGACAAAGTCTCTCTGGAATGGCCCCCAGACGGTATCGACAAGGGCGGTTTTCCGGTCGACGATCAAATATGCGTTGTAAGTGGTTCCGCGATGCGTCGATAGCTCGTATCCGTGGAAGTGACGGATACCCCAATCCACTACACCAACCCAATAGACGCCCTTTTTAAGCTCCACTACCATAACTGTGTTTCTCCGTAAGCAGTCCTAACCTGCATTTATGTCGCCGCTCTGGAAGATTGTAATGCGCTTTTCAAACTCTTTGCCGGATAAAAAGCGATACTCGTTCTGTCCCTTGAGCACTACGCTATTACGTTGTACTACTATTTCGGTATCCTGTTCGGGACTTCTTTGGCGGATTACGTTTGCCAGCGTCAAGGCCTTCTCAATTCCGTCGCCCCGGCCATAGTTTGCCACCTCATCGGGTTGGGCAAGGCGCTTATCAGGATAGATGGACTCGTTAGCCAGGCCGCTGAGCCAGTCGTATGCCTGCTCGACGGACATATTGCTTGTCATCTCTATCGAGACCGGATTTCTTTCCACCGCTGCTTTGACAAACGGGGTCCAATCGCAGGTTCCCATGTCACGATATGCGTAGAACGCAAGGTCGGCGGTGGAATTGCTTGTGCGCAATTGCTGCAGATAGTCGATTATCTGCTCTCTATTTTGACCAACAGAGATTTCGATTGGAACACCCTGCACAAAATTCTTGTCTATAGCCGGCAGCCTCGCCTCGATGTGCACAAAATCGGCCAGCTCTCGGACAAACCGCTGCGCATCAGGAACCACGTGCTCGATAAACTTTCTTAGGGCGGCTCTACCTTGTGGATTCCGGATGTCTATTTTCTGCTGCTTTAGAAGCTCATCGAGCTTATCGCAGCGAATTCTGCCGGGAAGCTCGTATGGGACAAAATCTTCATCCGAGACCTCAGCCAGCAACTTTTCGTGCGTTGAGTCGGCGATTCTATAATTGCTGCTGTGCTCGTAATGAAACAGGACCTCCGCCTCCAAGAACTGTGCCTGTCCATGGCAGTCCCGGCAAAGCTGAAAGTATTTCTGATAGTGATGACGGCTGCGCAGGAAACTTGTAAAGACCCCGGGCGATAAATCCGCCGTCAGATACGAAGCCAGCTTGCCGGCGAACCTCTGATAAAGCTCTTTGTTCATCGTTGCCTGGCTGTAAAAACAGTGCACATAACCGGTCAAATGGGCGACTATGGTGGCGTTTTCGTTGCGGAGAGCCCGCTGTGCTTTGTCGGAAATTTCCGTGCCGTTGAACCACATGGCTTTGGTAACAAGCCTGCGGTTGTTGGTCAAAACCCCGTCGTTCACATCGATGAAATTTTGCGAGTGAAGCGGCGTAAGCATCATATAAATGTCTTCTAACGGCACTCCGCATACGATAAAAGCTGCCGCCGCATACAGAGCCGCCAGCGAAACGCACTCGCCCGCACGCTTTGTGTAGCCCTTTTTGAACCTGAAAGCATCCATAGCTTCAACTGTTTCGGTTTTCCAGTACGGGATAATGTCACTATCATATTTATCCAGGCCGAAATGCCTGCGAATATCCACATCAAAATAATACTTGTCCCCCTCGTAACCAAAAAGTGCGTTGGTTGCGGCGATATCCTGCGGCAAGATGAACTTCTCAAACCGCTTCAGTTCTCTGGCTTTGCTGGTAAGGCCCCAAGTTTCCAGGTCGAGGTTGAAATCGTATTCATCCATTATGAATTGCCGCAACCGCATTAGTTTTCGATAGCTGCTTTTGCCCTGCAAGCTCTTGAAACAGTCTATCTGCCGCCACTGCCAGATGAGGGGACTCATAATATTAGCCAAAACCAGGCTGTACGCCAGCTCCGGAAACACAAAGACCTCCATATCCGAAAGCGTTACAGCCGAACTATATTTTTCGAGTTGCTCTACATCCATAACTATTTACAGATAGAACCCCGCAATGAATTGCGGGGCTTAGAAACTATCTCAGAACTGTCACCCTGAGCGAAGCGAAGGGTCTGGCTGGCGGAAATAAGAGATTCTTCGCTCCGCTCAGAATGACAACTTGTGGTTTGAGATAATTTCTAAATACTGCCCCCTGTCTTTTGTTGTTTCAAAGCTTCCGGCACCGTTTCTATAAATGCTTTTATGTCATCCCGTGCCTTGCGAAAGGCGTGCATGATTTGCTCTTCGCTACCGGCCACGGCAACAGGATCTTCAAAGGCCTTGTGAATGAGCTTGGCCTTGCCGGGAAAAACGGGGCACTGCTGCCTGGCATTATCGCACAGCGTTACCACAAAATCAAAATCAGTCCCGAGAAACTCATCAACGTGCTTGGAGGTCTGGTCTGAAATATCCACTCCCGCCTCCGCCATAACTCTTATCGCTCTTGGATGAACGCCGACGGGCCAGACTCCCGCCGAGGAGGCCTCAATGACATCGCCCTTTAAGTACCGGGTCCAGCCCTCTGCCATCTGACTGCGGCAGGAATTGCCGGTGCACACAAACAGCACTTTTATCTTGTCTTTAGCCGGGCACATAACTTATCCAGCAAAAGTCCCTCGATAACCTGCAGCCGACTAACCGCCAAAACAATATCCAAGCAGCTCACAGTTCTCACAATGTTGCCGATAATTGCCGTCGCAATTATCCATAATGCCGATCCGGCTCAGTGCAAAGTCGTATTTTGCCGGGTCGGCTGGCGCAATCTCTGCGAAACTTTCCGTTATTTTTACTGCTGTCACTAAAGAAACTGTTTTTTGGTCGTAAAACCCCAAAATCCTGCATAACCTGGCTATATGGACATCCACGGGAACAACTAATTTAGCCCTGTCGACCGACTTCCACAAGCCCGGGTCGACTTCATCCTTACGTACCATCCAACGCAAGAAAAGGTTCAGCCTTTTGCACGCACTTTTGCCAGATGGATTTACCAGCAGATACTTTAATCCAGGGCTGATCCGGACGCCATCCTTTCTCGCGTAAATTCCAAGAAGTGATTCACAAAATCGCGATAAGGCTGGAATAATGTTTCTATCTGTCTGTCTGTACCCCCGCAAAAAGTAGGCCTCTATGCTGCCCTGGCTATGAAGCACCTGCTTCAAAATCTCCAGCAAATCCGAGATGTCTTGTCCGGTTGTGAAACGATGCTTGAAACTGCTTAGTTTTTCTCGCTCAGCTTTGCGGAAGTGCTTCACAAACGCGTACGGGCTTTTGCCCATGCGGGCAAAAAGACTGTTCAGGCTCTTTTCGATCTGCTCTACCCTGCCGTAGGCAAGCGCAGCCGACAAAAAGCCAACCACCTCTCTGTCGGCAAAGTCTGAGTATCTGTACAAAAACTGAAGAGGGTCCGGCGGTATGAACCGCCGGTGGTTGTATTTGTCGTACAGCTTCTCTAAGACCCGCCTTAGTTGCTCTGCTGGCTTGCTCAAGATTTATGCTCGCCTTCGCCGAGATAATCGCTCCGAAATTCCGCCAACAGCGCTCTTAGCTTCTCAACATTAGCAAGGTCGGTGGTTTGCTTAGCCTTCATACTATAAACAAGCATCTGGTGCAGCAAGGTCAGTTGCTTGACGTACCGCTGGTAAGCCTCAGCGTCAGCCTTATCCGCCGGCTTGATCCGCTGGGCCATAAAGTAATATGTCACTATCTCGCTCAGCTCGTCGGCGTGGCTGTCCTTGTTCTGAACCCACCGGACTATCTGGTTGAAATTGGGCTTACTTTCTTGCGAAAGCTCATTTATCTGATTCATAGACTTCTCAATAGTGGCGATATGCTCAGCGAGCGTAACAAAACGAGCCGGGTCGTCATAAATCCCGCACGGTATTTGACAATGTGAATACACTATCGACGCAAAAATCGCCAGTGACACCAAAACCGCCGGCACCATCAATTTGTAACTAAGTACGCTTCTCATATTCGGCCCCTTTCCAAATGGATGAGTCTTCAGTATTCTTCCAAATGATAAAACTCCGCATTTTCAAGCCAGGTCTGCGGACGAGAAACGAGCTGAATGATATTCTCCAGCAAGAAGTAATGTTTCTTTTCTTCTTCGGCGAGCTTCAGGAAGAGCTCTCGCTGATATTGTTGTTCCACCTCGTTGGCTTTTTGACGGTAAAAGTCCTCGCTTTTTTTCTCAATATCCTGCGCCTTTTCATAGAGCCTGCGTTGTTTGGCGGCAAAGTCAAATTGTTCGCCCGACTCCTTCATCTGAGTGAAGATATTCTTGGCATCGGCTAAGACCGTGGTTTCCGGCATTTGCGGCCTTTCGGTTTTCATTTGCGCCACGGTCTTGTAGTGTTTGACCTCTTCCTCAGCCAGCATAGTGAATATAGCTTTGATTCCCTTGTTATCCGTCTTTTCAACTAATTGGCGGTAATAATTCTCGCCGTCCTTTTCCATTCGCATGGCGTAGTCAAATATGTCCATTGCACAGTCCTTTCACAGGTCAAGCTCCTGCCACTGCCGCAGCGACTGATTGAGGATGCGAATGTGACGCATCTCTTCTGCAATAATATCGTCGAGCTTATCTTTGCCGGCCCTGGTTGGAACAAAGCCTTTCAAACCCGTATAATAGACAATCGAATCCTTCTCCTTCTCGATGGCTTTTGCTATGATTTCCGCTTTACTTTCCTTGCCGGTCAGCTCTTCAGCAGGGTCTGGTTTGATGCCAAACACGGCAAGGCCGGCCATCGCCTGGGCGTCCGGCAGCAGGCTGTCATCGGGCCTGAAAGTCCTTAGCTTGCTGCTCTGCTGGAAAAGCTGCTTTCTCATGTCAGCAAAAAGCTGTTGGTGTCCCTTTTCCCAATCAGCCAACTGGCGAAACATCTTAGAAATATGAGGGTCATCAAATAATTCTGCCGCCCTGCGGTAGAATCCGGCGCCATTTCGCTCGATTTTCTCCGCTATCTCGAAGGCCTCAAACGCGTTGAACTCGATACTGGGTACTATCCTTTCCATAATCCGTTCCCTTATATTCTTCCATCCCCTGAATAAATAAGCACCATTCTATTGCCTGGCCGGCGGTTTGTATCTTTTTAACATTAAGGAAAAAGTCACCACCGTAACAGAGCTCATAGCCATTGCCAGGCCGGCAAGCTCGGGCTTCAAAGTGATCCCAAAAGACGGATACAGTGCGCCGGCGGCAACCGGAATTAGAGCAGAATTATATGCGAAAGCCCAGAAAAGATTTTGCCTTATCCTCGACATCACTTTCCTGCTCAACTGCACTGCCGAGGCCACGTCCATCAGCTCATCCCTCATAAGTACTACTTGGCCGCTTTCTATTGCAACATCCGTACCGCCGCCGATCGCGATACCGACATCCGCTTGAGCAAGGGCCGGCGCATCGTTAATGCCGTCGCCTACAAAAGCTACGACCTCTTTTGCTTCTTGCAGTTTTTTGACCTGCTCGGCTTTATCCTGCGGCAGGACTTCGGCCAGCACATTTTCGACTCCAATTTCCCTTGCGATGACCTTTGCGGTTCGCCAATTGTCGCCGGTGATCATTACCACCTTAAGACCCATATTCTTCAATTCGTCCACGACATTCTTAGCCGATTCCTTCAGTACGTCAGCAATGGCAACCATGCCGCACAACTTACCATCCACCGCAATAAGGGATACTGTCTTTGCTTCGTTCTCAAGCTGGAGGATTTTCGCCTCAACTTCGTTAGGGTACGGCACATTTCTTTTGCCAAAAAGAGCTCTATTCCCTATAAGGACTTCTTTTGCCCGTACTTTGGCGATGACGCCCCGGCCCTCGAACGTGTCAAAACCCTCGCTTGGCTCTATTTCGACGCCGTCTTTTTCTGCCTTTCTGGTGATAGCCTCTGCCAGCGGATGTCTTGAATTTTTCTCGACGCTTGCCGCCAACTTGAGCAGCTCTTTGCCCGGCATCGGCATCCCGATTACGTCGGTGACTTCGGGCATACCTTTGGTAAGAGTTCCGGTCTTATCGAAGACAACTGTGGTGAGCTTATCGGATATTTCAAAAACCTCGCCGGTTTTGATGAGAATTCCCAGCTCAGCGCCTCGGCCAACTCCAACCGTCACGGCGGTGGGCGTGGCAAGCCCCAGAGCACAGGGACACGCAATAACAAGGACCGAAATAAGGCTATTCAAGGCAAAAAGCAAACTGCTGCCGAGAGCTAAATACCACACGATGAAAGAGCCGACTGCAATTGCCAGCACCACCGGAATAAAATAGCTCACCGCCTTATCGGCAATCCTTTGAATCGGCGCTCGTGAACTCTGGGCGTCTTTGACGAGCTTTATAATTTGCGATAGCACGGTATCTTTGCCTATTCTTGTAGCGGTGAATTTTATGACGCTGTTCTTGTTGAGCGTTCCGGCAACTACACCGTCTGCTTTGCTCTTCAAGACGGGCATCGGCTCGCCGGTAATCATTGACTCGTCCACATAGCTCCGGCCGTCAACAACCTGCCCATCCACCGGAATTTTTTCTCCCGGTTTCACGACCACTATATCGCCTATCTGCACGTCCTCTACACGGATTTCAATTTCCTTGTTGTCAGTAACAATAGCAGCGGTCTTTGGCTGTAAGCCCATTAGTTTCTTTATGGCTTGCGAGGTCTTGCCTTTAGCCCTTGCCTCTAAATACCGCCCCAGGCTGAGAAACGCGGCGAGAAATACCGCCGTCTCGTAAAAAAGAAATTCGCGTGACAGTATAAGGCCGAACGTAGATAGAACACTCGCCCCAAACGCAACGCCGATGCCCATCGAGTACATCACATCCATGTTGAGATTTCTATTCTTTAGGGCACGATACGCGGCGCCGAATATGGGCCGGCTTACGTAGATAAAAACAGGAGCCGAAACAACCAGCATTAAATATGCCATTGGGAACGGCAAATGCAGCGGCAGATACATTAGAATCATCAGAAAAACGCCCACCGCTAATCCGACAACGACTCTGTTGCGATTCGCTCTAAGGTCTTTCTCCCGGGCTGTTTTCTCTGAATCTTCTGCCATCACCCGGTAACCTGCATCGGCGACCGCTTTTTCCAGATCGGCGAGTTTCAGCTTCGCGGAGTCATACTCAACCGTGGCGGTCTCATTGGCAAAACTCACCCGCGCGCCGGTAACGCCGGCGAGATGCGACAGCGATTTCTCTATCGTTGCGGCGCACGTAGCGCAGTGCATACCCCCTATTTTCAATTCAGTCCTTTGTATATCCGATTTTGTCACAGCATTTCCTTTGCCGCCTTTAGCACCGCCTCATAATTCGGCTCATTCGTCAGCTCCTTGACTATGTCTGTGTAGCGGATAATGCCCTGCTTATCCACCACAAATACGGCCCGTGCAAGCAAACGCAGCCCCTTAATCAAGACGCCGTACGCTTTGCCGAACGAAGCCTCGCGATGGTCGGATAGCGTCTGAACATTTTTGACGCCCGCCGCTCCACACCATCGCTTCTGGGCAAAGGGAAGGTCCATGCTTATCGTTAAAACCGCCACATCCTGGCCCAGACCCCCGGCTTCCTCGTTGAACCGGCGGGTCATCCTGTCACAGACACCGGTATCCAGAGACGGCACCGACGAGATGATACAGACCTTGCCGCGCAACGATGAGAGCCGCACCTGCGACAGATCGTTTGCGATCACTTCAAAGTTCGGGGCTTTGTCGCCCACCTTGAGACCGTCGCCCAAAAGGGTCAACGGCTGGCCCTTCATAGTCACCAAACCCGTCCGTTCCTTCATAACGCGAGCCTCCTATTATTAGCTTGGTCATTGTGGGTCGTACCCAAGCTTACCCCAGTAGGCCTTCTGGATGTCTCTCAAGTCCTGATTGTCAGGCTGCTCGACTTGTGAAGATGCGCGGAGTGTCTCAGCCTCCTGCCAGGACAGTTTCGAGAGTGCTACGGTCCGCGGATCCTTCCAGTTCCACCAATTAGAGTGTGCATCGGCGTAAGAGACCACAGTACCGGGTCCGTGACGCATGGGAATCGGATTCCACCATCGTGGCTGGCTGTAGCACACGGTCCAGGCCGCGTCCCAGTCCTCCCCATAGTCGTCCACAAAAACAATACGCATGCCCGGGAACTTAATGGCGTTGATGTTCTTGACAACAGGGCCCCCTTCGACCGCAAGCCCATTCATCGCATGTATGCAACTATATGTTCGCATCTCGTTTTTCTTGGCCACAGGGCAACGATAGGCTTTGACGTTCGGGACATAAGGGAATAACTGGCCGTTTTTGATCGCATTGAGCTGGACTTCAACTGGTGCCTCCAAAGGTGTCGTCTGATATGGAGCCGCAGCCAGCAATATCCAGCCCAATCGTTCGTTGCCAACCTCGTGTGCTTGACCATTTGGCAGGCGACCATCATTATCCCCGCAATACATGGTCCACCCGAAGGCGAGGCCCTTTGTGTTGTTGAGGCAAACAGAGCGCTTGCCTGCCTCTCTGGCCCGATTCAGCGTGGGAATTAATATCGCCATCAATACCGCAATGATGGCAATAACAACCAAAAGCTCTATCAATGTAAACGCTGTCAGAAGGATTACCGACTTATCGGCCAGCTCGCCTTGGGTTCTGACCAGCAATAAATTAGACTGCCTTTGTGTGTTCATTTTGCCCGGCCCTCCAACTTGCCAATATTTAGCCGTCTGCACATAAAGAGCACAATACTAATTTTACATTTTCCCCACGGCATTATAAATCTTTTGTAACCGTTCACAGCAATAAATTGGCGTTTTTATGTCATTGCGAGGCCTTTAGGCCGAAGCAATCTCAACCTCTCATAGCCAAAAGATTGCCGCGATCGGCTCTGCCTCGCTCGCAATGACCAAAAATGACCAAAATTCGACATATTACCCCGTGAACGGTTACAATCTTTTATTCTATGTTTCATCTATTCTAAGGGGGGCGGTCGACGAAACCATAAAAACCTGATGCCGGGCCGTTACACAAGAATAGTGTCAGAAAATCCTTCCCTCATCCATAGCAAACAAACACTGCCTGCGATAAAATCGCGGCCCAAATGGACGACATGCAGCGAAAATTAGCTCTGATTGACAGAGAGCTTGCCGGCAGAACCAATCTTCACAAACGGATCATAGACACATCCCCCCTATTATTTGCTGCGGCCGGTTTGATGATCGGCATCCTGGTACAAAGTCCGTTAGCCTTACCGGCTGCGTTCTGGCTGGCGATACTGGCTTTCTGTGCGATAGGCACATTTGTATTTTCTATTATCCGAAAAGAAGCCGCTTCCGTATATGTCACAGCGTATATGGCTTTCGCCTGTTTTTTGTGCCTCGGAGCAATTCGCCTGATAGGTTTTCAACAATTCAAGCCAGATGACATCCGGAATTTTGTTGGAAGCGAGCGAAGATTGGCAACAATTTGCGGCTTTATAATTACCCCGCCGTACATCAACAAAAATGAGCAATGGCAATTTGCACAGTTTACTTACGAGGACCCTGCCAGCAGCTTCTATGTTAGAGTCCGCGAAGTCAAAACGGTTAACGGCTGGGCAAAAATATCCGGGACCGTGCGCGTGCAGGTCGATGAGCCGGTGCTCGACCTGAAAGCCGGCGATTACATACAGGCATATTGCTGGCTGGACAGGTTCAAAGAGGCCACCAATCCGGGCCAGTTCGATATTGCTAAGTATCTGGCCAGAAGAAACATTTTTGTCGCTGCATCCGTCGAAACGCGAGACAGCATCGAGCTGCTGCGAAAACCAGGCAGCGCCATCTTTACGAAAGTAAATACAAAACTCAGGCAAATAGCTATGCAAGCTTTGCTTGGGGACCTATCGCCGGATAATCCGAGCGAGGGCTTATTGCAGGCACTACTATTGGGTTACAGAGCAAATATCGACGTTAGCACCTACGAGGCCTTTCGCAAAACAGGCCTGGTGCACATTATCAGTCTTTCAGGAATGCACTTCGCAATTTTGATAGGAAGCATCTGGTGGTTCTGCAGAGTTGTTGGACTGCTGAAAGCCGCAAGGGCGGCTGTGTGCCTATCCGCCGTGGCAGTCTTTTTGTTGGTTGTCCCGCCGGCCGCGCCCACGGTAAGAGCAGCCATTTTGAGCGCCGCTTTCTGTGCG
>JAFNGF010000281.1 GCA_017885385.1 Planctomycetota bacterium | reverse complement strand
CCCCCGCCTGCGCGGGGGTAAACTCCGTATTGGCAGGGCTAACCCCGACACGAGTGTTTTTTCAATTGCCGCGGCGACCTCCAGTCGCCTCGCAATGACGCGAACCCCCGAATAAATTCGGGGGCTAAATATTTAGCCCCGCAATCCTTAGACGCAGCTCAGGACAGGTTTATTGCGGGGTTTCTATGGCATTATGTTTATTCAAGCGATCAAATGGGTCGGTGATACAGGCGGCTTTCTGGAGCTTATCGACCAGCGGCAGCTGCCCGGCAAATTCGTGAAGCTGCGGTGCAGTGAGGTCGAGCAGCTTTGCCAAGCTATAAAAACGCTCGCTGTTCGCGGTGCTCCAGCCATCGGCGTGGCGGCAGCCTACGGGCTGGTTCTGGCGCTGCAAAAGTTGGACGCGGCAGCCGACTTGCAGCACGGACTTGCTGCGCTGGCTGAGGCGCAGGATTGTTTGGCTGCGACGCGCCCCACCGCCGTCAATTTGTTCTGGGCGCTGACCAGAGTCAAAAAAAGTGCCCACGACTTTGTGGCAGCACACCCGGCGGCAAAATTAGAGAAGCTGCATCAACACATTTTCGCTCAGGCCGACGCCATTTATCGGGAAGATGTGCAGATGTGCCGGCGGATCGGCCAGAACGGCGAAAAATTTATCAAACCAGGTGCAGGCATCTTGACGCATTGCAACGCCGGGGCGCTGGCCGCCGCAGGGCAGGGGACGGCTCTATCGGTGATGTTCGAGGCGCACAAGAAGGGCAAAAAGTTCAAGGTTTATGTCGATGAGACCCGGCCGCTTTTGCAGGGAGCGCGTCTGACAGCCTGGGAGCTTCAGCAGGCTGGCATCGATGTCACGGTGATATGTGACAACATGGCCGGCTGGCTGATGAAACAAGGCAAAATAAACGCCGTCATAACCGGCGCCGACCGAATTGCGACAAATGGCGACGCCGCCAATAAGATCGGCACGTATAGCTTGAGCATTCTTGCCCGCGAGCATGGCATACCGTTTTACATTGCTGCCCCGTCGAGCACGTTCGATTTGGCCATAAAGAAAGGGGCTGATATACCTATCGAGCAAAGGCCTGCCGAGGAGGTAAGCCGATTTGTGGGTACTCAAATTGCTCCGGACGGAGCTGCCGTATACAACCCGGCTTTTGATGTTACCGAGGCAAAGGATATCTCTGCAATCATTACTGAGCGAGGCGTGATAGAAAAACCGAACGCGCGCAAGGTAGCGAGACATCTTGCGTAGACAGGTAACCCCCCACCGCGGGGGTGGGGGCTGAACATTTAATCTACGGCGATGACTTCCTTGACCTGCGGTACTCTTTCCTTGAGGATTCTTTCGATGCCCATTGTCATAGTCATCGCCGCGCCGGGGCAGCCCTGGCACGCTCCCTGCAGGCGAACTCTGACGGTATTGTCTGTTTCAGTTGCCAGCAGCTCGATGTCGCCGCCGTGGCCTTGAAGGGCCGGTCGAATCGACTCGATTACGTCTTTTACCTTCTGGTGAAAAGTCTCTTGCGCCTCTGGCGGATTACCTTCGCCGCAGCCGCAGTTATCACACATAACACGCCTCCTAAGGAAATTCTTGTGCAACCTGATTATAACCGTCATCTGGTGCAGGGCCAAACCATTTCTGGTTGCTATTTTAACGAACCTCTATTTAGCTTAGACGTAAAGATTTTCTGTTCTTAATGGCTTTCCTTGCCGAAAATACTTGACAGAAGACGTTCTGTTCGATAGAATTTTACTGCATTTGTGTGAAAAGCATGCAAATGCGGTCCTGAGATCCGCCAGGGGCGGAGTTTCGGGGTTATAGTAAGGGCCATAAACTGCAGGTCCTTCGGTCGCTTCGCTGATAGAAGCGATTGATGCCTGTGGCGGCCAGTAGAACTATAATTCACCGGCATAACGGCACAGCGTTTATCAGGAAAGGGCAAAAAATGGAGCCAAATTCCGGCAATTCAATTGAAGCCATCGATGAATCTTCCCTCAAAATAGGCGCCCAGATAATAGTTGATACACTTTTGGAGCAGGGCGTAGAGACGATGTTCGGCTACCCTGGCGGCGTAGTGCTGCCTTTGTTTGACAGGCTATACGACGCGCCGATCCGATTCATAAATCCGCGGCACGAGCAGGGCGGCTGCCACATGGCTGACGGCTACGCCCGCGCCAGCGGCAAAGTCGGTGTCGTTGTCGCCACAAGCGGGCCTGGGGCGTGTAATCTGACCACGGGTCTTGCTACCGCAATGATGGATTCGGTGCCAATAGTCGCCCTGACAGGTCAGGTTCGCACCGAGCTTATCGGCAACGACGCCTTTCAAGAGGCTGATACAACCGGAATTACCCGCCCAGTCACCAAGTACAACTGCATTGTTAAGAGGGTCGAGGATTTGGCTCGGACCATTCGGGAGGCATTTTATATTGCTTCGACCGGTCGGCCTGGTCCGGTGCTGGTTGATCTACCCGTTGATGTCCAGGTCGCAAAGTGCAGGCACGATGGGTCCAAGCAGATGGATTTGCCCGGCTATCGGGTTCGGACCAAGGGCAACGCCAGACAGATCTCCATAGCAGCAGCGGCGATAAACAGCTCTGAACAGCCGGTGCTTTATGTCGGCGGCGGCGTTATTAGTGCCAACGCCAGCGAAGAATTAAGGCAATTGACTGAAAAAGCGCATCTGCCGGTTACCACTACGCTTTTGGGTCTGGGCAGTTTCGACCAACGAAAACCCGAATCGCTGGATATGCTCGGAATGCACGGGGCCGCCTACGCCAATTACGCCGTGCAGGAGTGCGACCTGCTGATCGCGGTCGGCGCTCGTTTTGACGACAGAGTTACGGCAAAGCTGAAGACCTTTGCTTCTAACGCCAAGATAATCCATATTGATATCGATCCAGCCAGCATATCCAAAAACGTGCGCGTGGATATCCCCGTTGTAGGTGACGCGAAGCTGATACTGGCTGAGCTTCTCGAGCGGGTGGAATTTCGCGAGCGAAAACCGTGGTTTAAGAAGATCGCGGACTGGAAAAAGAAATATCCATTTAGCTACGACCGGCAGGCTGCGACGATTAAGCCGCAGTATGTAATCGAGGAGCTTTGTCGCCAGACCGCCAGCGAGGCTACCATAACCACGGGCGTCGGTCAGAATCAGATGTGGACGGCTCAGTTTTATCGCTTCATCAAACCCCGCCAGCTAATAAGCTCCGGAGGTCTGGGTACTATGGGCTTTGGTCTGCCGGCTGCGATAGGTGCCCAGGTGGCGATGCCCGACGCCACCGTTATCGATATCGACGGAGACAGCTCTTTCAATATGACGATGACCGAATTGGCAACAGCCGTTCAATACAATTTGCCGATAAAGGTCTGCATTCTGAATAATGGATACATGGGCATGGTTCGGCAGTGGCAGGAGCTTTTCTATAATAAGCGCTATTCCCATAGTTTTCTGACCAATCCTGATTACGCCACAGTTGCCCGTGCGATAGGCACGGTTGGGATAACTGTCGACAAGAAAGCTGATGTCCCTGGCGCTATTAAAGAAATGCTGGCTCAGAAGCAGCCTTGCGTAGTTGATTTTAAGATTGAGCGGGAGGAAAATGTTTGGCCTATGGTTCCAGCCGGCAAGAGCCTTGATGAAATGGACGGGCTTGACATGTTGGAGTCTCTGGCGTAACTTCCGCGTATTTAGCCCCGCAATTTATTGCGGGGTTCTATCCCGCGTTTGACGCGGGGTTTCAGGTGTGCAAAAATGAAGCATATAATAAGTGCGTTGGTTGAAAACAAGCCCGGCGTTCTGGCTCACGTTGCCGGAATGTTTGCCGCGCGTGCGTTTAATATTGATTCGCTGGCTGTCGGCCGAACCGAAGACCCGAAGTTGAGCCGAATGACGATTGTTGTTGTCGGCGACGATAAGGTTCTTGAGCAGGTTCGCAAGCAGTTAGCCAAGATTGTGCCGGTGGTGAAGGTGCAGGATTTTGCCGGTCAGCCGGTCGTCGCCCGCGATTTGATGCTCATAGCGATTTCTGCGCCTGCGGAGAAACGGCCTGAAATCTTATCTCTGATAGAGATGTTTAAGGGAAAGGTTGTTGACATCGGCCAAAAGTTGGTTATGGTCGAAGTCAGCGGCCCGGAGGAGAAGATCGAGGCTTTCATCGATGTGTGTAAGCCCTATGGCATCAAGAACGTAGTCAGAACCGGCACCATCGCTATGCCGCGACAGGCAAAGACCGAACCGGACTGAGTTTGTGCATCGAAGAGTCCCGCAACGATTATTTAGCCCCCGGTTTTACCGGGGGTTTTTCTTTTGCCTGGCGGAAAGCTTTGCATATAATGTGCGCATATAGTGCCACGATAAAGTTTGCCGGTTTGTCCGCCAAAGGCGGATTAGTTTGGAACTAAGGAGAATTGAGGCTATGGCAGCAAAAATTTATTACGAAAAAGATGCTCCAATAGGTCCGCTAAAGGGTAAAAAGGTTGCAGTTATAGGCTATGGCAGCCAGGGGCACGCTCACAGTCTGAATCTTCGCGACAGGGGCATAGATGTGGCGGTAGCCGAGCTCAAAGGAACGGATAACTATAAACTGGCGGTTAAACACGGCTTTAAGCCAACCGATATAAAAACGGCTATGAATAGGGCCACGCTCGTTATCGTGACAGTGCCGGACCAAATACAAGGCAAGGTGTATAAGGATGAAATCGCTCCTAATTTGGTTGCCGGGCAGACGCTCGGTTTCTGTCACGGCTTCAATATCCATTTCAAGTATATTGTGCCGCCCAAGGATGTAAACGTGGTGATGATTGCTCCCAAGGGCCCTGGACATCTGGTGCGCAGCGAGTTTGAAAAGGGAGGAGGCGTGCCGAACCTGATAGCCATCCAGCAGGATGCAACCGGTAATGCCAGAGATATTGCCCTTGCCTGGGGCTGTGGAATAGGTGGCGCTCGAGCTGGTATAATTGAAACCACCTTCAAAGAGGAAACCGAGACCGACCTTTTCGGTGAGCAGTGCGTTCTGTGCGGCGGTCTGACCTCGCTTATCAAAGCGGGCTTTGAAACGCTCGTAGAAGCGGGCTATCAGCCGGAGATTGCCTATTTCGAATGTATGCATGAGGTCAAGTTGATAGTTGACCTTATGTATCAGGGCGGCTTGAGCTATATGAGATATAGCATATCCGACACCGCTGAGTATGGTGACCTGACGCGTGGGCCCAGAATTATAGATGACCGCACCAGGGCGGAAATGAAAAAGATTCTGTCGGAAATTACCTCCGGCCAATTTGCCAAGGAATGGGTAAACGAATACCAGACCGGGCTGAAAAAATTCAAGCAGCTTTATGAGAAAGACTACAACAGTCAGCTGGAGACGATCGGCAGAGAATTGCGCAAAATGATGATGTGGATTGGCGCCAAAGAAGTCTAATGCCTAATGCTGAAATTGGTCCGCTTTCGGCGGAAAAGCTTATAAGCTTCAGTTCAAATAAGGGCAAGTCCTATGACGGCAGCAAATGCGAACAAGATGTCGCCAGGAGCACGACCTGGTGCCTTTCAGCGATGCTTGGTTTTCAGGTCGCCGCTCTTATTCCTTCTTTGTTGGGCCTTGTATGGCTGCTCTCAGCCGGAAATGATTGCTTATGACAAGCTCTTTGCCGGCTATGAGCAGACCAGGCTCAAGACCAGCGGCTCTCTGGATGTGCTTAGTATGATTCGAGCGCCCAAATCCGATGTGGGCGCCGGCTCGGCGATAACCTATCTGGTAAGTCAAAGCGATACTGTCGCCGCCTCCTTAGGCCGGAGCAAGAACGGCTACAAGACCTGGTTCACGCTGGTTGCCTTTGACGAGCATACGATGACCGCCAGGCGAAAGTACTTCTATATGGTCGATGAGATGGCCGGCTCTGCAGCGTCTCAGCCTATTCGCTTGTTGACCGGGCCCGAGGGGGGTCTGAGGTTTGACTGCCAGATGGTGATGCAAACAGAAGTGCTTGCGCAGCCGTACGCAACTGAGCAGGCCCGGCAAATAGCGATCTTGAAGCAGGTCGCCGAGAATCTTCGCCGCGACGTAGATGAGCTTACCGGCCGGGCAGGCGCGCCCAGCCAGGGCAATCAGGTAGTGACTATCTCCGCGATGGTTGTGAATCAGGTATTCGAGACAGTTTTGCTGGAGTTGAGCAAATCGTCAGTGCCTGCACAAGAGCTGACGGACGGTTACCAGTTTAACCACATCAATTTTGACAAGGGCAGGATTCGGCTGACACTTCAGGACGATATCGCTACAGTCAAAATCGGCCTCGGCTTGTTCAGGCATGACTTTGAACTGGCGAAAGCTGCAACTGCAACTGAGAGGGAGCGTTCACCACGTGAATGGTCTTATTTCATTGCGGCTCGATCAGATTCTATATAGTAGAAAAGCAAAAAGAGTGGGTCTGTAAGCCGAGTTCTGTACCCCCGTGTCTTCTGTCGAAGACAGAAACGGGGGCGGCGGCCATTTGTCTTGACCAACTGTTGCCGGTTGGCTCTCCCGATATATCGGGAAGCGACCTACCCGCCGGCCGAACCCGCCTGTGGCGGACTTATACCCGGGTCAGGTACGGCGGAATATTTAGCCCCGTGTTTTACACGGGGTCCGCCGGCCGGCTGCTTGGTCTTGCAGGCGGTGGGGTTTGCCCTGCCGGCGACGTCGCCGCCGCCGCGGTGCGCTCTTACCGTCCCGCTGCGCCTGCGTTGGCCAAAAGCTACGGCAGGCTTCGCAGGATCCTCCGAAGCTCCGCTGGAGCGAAGGAGGACACCATTTCACCGTTGCCTGTGCCCCAAAAAATCGGGACCATCGGCTGTGTATTTTCTGTGGCACTTTCCCTGAGGTTGCCCCCGGTGGCCGTTAGCCACCACCGCGCCCTTTCCTGCTCGGACTTTCCTCCCCACACCTGCTTTGCTAAGCAAAGCAAGTGGGGGCGACCGCCCGACCCACTCTTTCTTATTGATTATCTGCTATTGGCAATTGACTATTACATTGCTTAAGCGGCAGCTATTATAACACAATGTCGTGCCGTTTTCCAGCGGGGTTTTGGATTCATCTGATGAGTATTGTTATACTTGCAACCTAACAGAGATACGGGCAGAAGATGAGAAAGTTCAAACATTATATTACTACCCGGTTCAATGTCGGCATATATAGCCCCGATGCGCGGATTCGCATACCTGCTGAGCAGTGGATGCGGCTTCTATTTTTCAATCTTGATTTCTATATGCTTTTTGAAATTCTTGTCGTCGGGGTGAGGGAAGTCGCTTCGAAAGTGTACGCCCCGGCTTTCCTGGCGCAACTGGGCTGAGCTAGCCATAAGCAGAGCGATGGTGAGCATATTCTGGCATTCCCAGCCTGCCGGCTCATCGAATATTTTGTCCATTACATAGCGCTGCCAGAATCTGACAATTTCCTGGGTCTCTATTAGTGGCTGGGCTGTTCGGGTGATGCCTACATTTCGCCACATAAGCGCCCGCAGTGAGTTTCTGACGTCGGCGGTGTCCAGCCGGCTGCGGTCTGAATGTGGGACTTGAAATTTTATGAGCGTATGCTTGAACTGGGCGATGCTTGCTTTTTTGTGCCGGCAAACGGCCTGCCCGGCTGTCTTACCGAAAACCAGCCCTTCCAGCAGGGAATTGCTGCCCAGCCGATTGGCGCCGTGCAGACCGGTGGAGGCGACCTCGCCGCAGGCGTAAAGGTTCTTGATGCTTGTCCGGGCTGAGGTGTCGGTCTTGACGCCGGCAATCATATAGTGTGCGCTGGGCCGAACGGGAACGAGGTCCCGGCTGACATCTATGCCGAAGCTTTCGCACAGCTCGTTTATCAGCGGAAATCTCTTGGCAAAATACGCTTTATCGAAGTGGCGAAGGTCCAGGTAGACGTGAGTGGAATTGGTTTTCAGCATCTGTTCCAGGATTGCCCTGCTGACGATGTCTCTGGGTGCAAGCTCCGCAGCTTCGTGATACTGCTGCATGAATCGGTGGCCGCGACTATCCAGCAGCACCGCACCTTCGCCGCGAACGGTTTCGGTTATCAATGCCCGCGATGCGCCGGCGACATAGAGTGTCGTTGGATGGAACTGCATAAACTCAAGGTCTCGCAAGACTGCGTCCGCCCGGTAGGCCATCGCAAGGCCGTCGGCGGTTGCCCCTTCGGGGTTTGTGGTCTCGCGATAGAGCTGGCCTGCTCCGCCGGTCGCCAGGATTGTATTTGTAGCCCAGATTATTTGTTGGCCCAGTCGCCTGTCGTGGCCGATTATTCCTATACACTCGTTGTCTTTGTTGGCAAGCAAATCGATGGTGTAGAATCCTTCCACGACCTTTATGTTGGGATTTTCTCTTACCTTTTTTATCAGCGTATCGGCAACCACCTGCCCGGTTTCGTCGCCGTGAGCGTGGGCCACGCGGGCGTGACTGTGGCCGCCTTCGAGGGTCATGGCGACGCGACCGTCGACCAGGTCAAAATCCGCGCCCCAGGCCAGAAGCTGCTCTACAAGCTGCGGCCCCTGCCGGACGACCAGCTCGACAACTTCCCGGTCACATATCCCGCAGCCGGTCTCGATTGTATCGGCTATATGCGACTCGAATGTGTCGTTGTTGTCCAGCACCGAGGCGATGCCGCCCTGGGCCTTCCAGGTGTTGCTGTCCTGCAGGCTGCCCTTGCAGACGATGATAACGGATCGGCTTACCCCGGCTTCGATGGCGGCTCGCAGACCGGCGATGCCCGCTCCAACGACCACGCAGTCCGTGAACAATTGATGCGTTGAAATTGAGTCAATGTTGACCAGATAGCGTCTGAATTCCGGCGTACCGGTCATAAAACTGCCGCCTTTCGATGAAGGGTATCAGGTTATCAGAACATCAGGTTGTCGAGTGAATCGTCTTTTGCTGATACCCCGTTTCGCTGATAACCTGCAACCTGATGCCCTGATGTCCTGATAGCTCTATTTGTCTTTCTTGCGGGTCAAAACGGCTTCTGCTGGGAAAATCCTTTTGTCGTCAGCATATTTCAGTACGAATTTCTGCAGCTCGTCGGTTGATGCCGTCAGCACAATTTTGTCTTCGACCAATTCGTGCTTGAGCGCGTTGGGCTGTTCTTTAAGGAACTTTTCCATTTCATCTTCGTTGGTCCAGCGCATCTTCAGTTGTGGTTCGATGGAGTCTACTACTACAAATGAATGGCCGGGAATTAGAAAGGCCGTATTGAACACCCAATCTTGTTTTGGGTCTAGTTCTGCGCAGGGTAACTGACTCGGGAAAACATCCAGGAACAGCCGACCTTCGAGCCTTACTAAATGCGCGAAAAATGAGCCTTTCGCACCTTCTTCGTTGCTCAGGAGAAGTTTGTAGGCTTTTTCTGGTTTTTTGGGAGGGGCCAATTCCCAGTCTTTCTGGGCGATATCTGTAACTCGCTTGAATTCCCATGTGCCTTTGGGGCTGGTGGGATCGTCGACCCAAGTGCCAAGCAGTTTTTCATCGAAGACAATATTTTCTTCCGTGAAAAGCGAGTGCAGCGATATAACGGGCACGCAACTGCCTAGAAGGCCGGCCAACAGATAGAAAAGAAACTTTTTGGTTCTCATTTTTCAGTCTCCTTACAATTTTCCTTGTGTCTTAACATAATTGAA
>JAFNGF010000280.1:9001-13934 GCA_017885385.1 Planctomycetota bacterium | reverse complement strand
TGAAGTCAAGATCAGGCACGTAATTGCTGCTCTGATGATCATCATCGCTGCCGGCTGGGCCGTAACATTGTCCCGCGCTCTGACAGGACAAGAATGAGCAAAAAGATGTGTCATCAGAGCAGCAATTACGTGCCTGATCTTGACTTCACTGAAAAGACGGTCGAAAAAGCTGAAATATATTCCAAAGACGGCTACGAGAAAACATAAAAACGCTGCGACCACCATTAAAGAACAAAGAAAAGCGGCGGCCGGCTGAATATAAAATGCCTCCAAAATCTTACCTTGCGAAAATGCAAGGGTCGCGGTAGTCATTCCGCAGGCCGGACAAGGCAGACCATATCTTTGCTTGAATCCGCAGTAACCCAGCCAGCGGCCCATATCGATTTGGTAGTATCCTGCCAAGCCGAATAGTGCCAGTGAGCCAAATACCGCCAACGAAATAAACGCGGCGATAGCCCGCTGACGAGCTGATGCCCTGCGGACAATTTTTGCCTTTTTTAACTGTTGGCTTGCCTGCATCACTCAATTACAATATGCGCCTTCGTCATTTCTGTCAAGGTTATAGACGGGCAGGAGAAAAATGGTATTGGAACAGAGAAACTTGAGCCGGATGCTGGAAACCGCGATTGTCGCGGCACGCCTGGCCGGCCAGCGGGCAATGGAAGAAATCGATTTTGTAAAAGCCGCCCAGAAGAAAAATCAAGAGGAGCTGGTTACTCAAACGGATGGCCGGTGCCAGCAGATAATCATCAGTCGAATCAAAGAGGCGTATCCGGATCACGGCTTTGTCGCCGAAGAAGGCGAGCAGGGCAAGTTCTTTAAGCAGCCGCCGAGGGGCGCCGAGCCTGTCTGGTGGGCCATCGACCCAATCGACGGCACAAACAATTTTGCGCACCGGATGCCTACATTTACCGTCAGCATCGCAGCAATGTGTAAAGGTGAGCCGATCGCCGGCGTCATCTTCGACCCGGCCACGGACGCGACGTACACCGCGGTCAAAGGAGGCGAGGCACAATTGAACGGTCGACGAATCATGGCCGGCGAAGAGTCGATGGATAATTTCTCCAGTGTCGGTCTTGACAGCCATTTTGGAAGTCCGGTGCCGGCGTGGGCCGGCGAAATTATGACGCGGACGAGATTTCGCTGTTTAGGCTCAACTGCTCTGCAACTAGCCTACGTGGCTAAGGGCAGCTTCATCGCCACCATTCACACCAGCCCTAAGTTGTGGGACATAGCGGCCGGCGCGCTGATCGCCGAGTCGGCGGGAGCGCTGGTGACTGATTGGCAGGGCGGCAAGGTTTTTCCGATGGACATAGATAACTACGAAGGCAAAAGGTGGCAGATAATAGCCGCCAACAAAAAAGTCCACGGAGAAATCCTGGAAATCGTAAGTCATTGATGATTTTCGATTTCCGAATGCCCATTTTAGCCATTCAGTTTTGCGGTTTTGCGCGATGTGGCCATAATAGCGGTCAGCTCGTCAGCCTCAGCTATTAGTCCTTTTACCGAATCAGGCCTTAGGACTTTAGCTTCGACAAGCATCTCAAGCCAGTAGGCCGACTCATCCGCTTCCTCCTCAAACTATTCCTAATTTGGCAATAAAATCAGCTTTCGACCTGCCTCTGCATGCTGCGCGGTAATTTGCACCTACCGAGGTCCCACAACGGAGCAATTGGTTGCCAATGGCAATCGCTGTCTTAGTTTTAGGCAGGGCTTCTACGAGCCGGATTATCCGTAAACCAAATTGTTTCGTTCTTTTCTTTAACTCATCGGGAGTCATAATCCCGAATCGTATGATTGACTTACACGATTTTCAATCGGAAATCGAAAATCAGCAGTCGGAAATCACCTTGGGTCGGGGACGGGCTGTAGTGCGACAACTTGTACCTTGTCGGTGGCGGAATTGACTAAACTTCTATCGAGTATAGCTATGACCCTTTTTTGGGGGCCGTCTAAGCCGATGCGAACAACTACATAGGCGGTAAAGACGTCACTCCGCACGGTAATAAGATTGCTGGCGCGTGCGAAAATCATATCCCGCTCCTCAAAATCCCCTCCGGCGCCATCTCGCGGCGTCAGGTCGGGAAAGCCGGGCAAATCAGCCGGGTCGGCTGCGTAAAGACCCATCTCAGTAACTTGCATCAAGTCGGCGATACTTCTAAAACCCGGCTCGCCGGAGCGGCTGCTATAATCCGGGCCGCCAGGCAGCAGTGTTTTGTCTCTGTACGCGACTATCGCCTGGGCCATTGGAGGTCTCATCCACGGCAGCTGGGTTATCACAAACCACGGGGCAGTGTTGATGTTTATACGTCCCTTTATCCTGGTTTCATTCGCCGGCGAGGCATGATTTGTGGGGTCAATAACAGTTAGATATTGAAAAATATTCGCAAAGGCCGGATTTTTGAAATCAAGCAGCACATTCGGCTGTACACTGCTTCTGATAACGGCGTCATCGTAGACATTTTCACGGAACACCATCCCAATCTCGCCGATGTTTACAAAAAGCTGGTTCGCCGGATGAGCCTGTATTTGTTCCGGGTCTGGGTGCGTGAAGTAGTTCGGCGAGCCCAGGTTGGGGGCACTTGCCTCTGTAGCAATTGCCCACAATCGCCTTATGCACTTATGGGGATTGATGTCCCTTTTTATGCTGAGGGCAGCGCCCTCGCTAAACCATCCGGCCGGGACGGTGACTGAATCGACCGTGATAAAAGAGCCGCCTGCCCGGCGCTGTAAGAGTATCGCGCTGTCGGCGCGAAAAGTGGTGTAGGATGGTTCCTGCGGCAAGCGAGGGTAACTGCTTGGGTCATAGCCGTAGGCAGCGGGGTCGCTCGGTTCGTTTGGGTCATTGAAATTAACGGCCAGCTGCGGCCGCAGCGAGCCTGGCTCGTTCGGGTCTTCAAAACGAATAACATGAAACCGTCTTGTGCCCGACCAGGTAATAGCGATTGCCTTGCCGTCAATCACAAGCTGCCACTCGCCCGCGGCAGGATCGCTGTCTTGGAAATAAGGCTTGTAAAGCTCTATCGCATACGAGGTGTAGGTTCTATCCTGTGGAATAGTCACCGACCTATAAGCAAGCTCCGAAATATAGGTGCACGGGCGCTCGAAGCCATAATAAGTCACGCCGTCATCAGGGTTGGTGTAAATGGTGACGTTTGAATCGTCGTCTCGATAGTCAACAATGTTGACGGCGGTCTGCGCTGCGACCTTACGGGCATTGACCACCGGCATGGCCGATGAGGCATCTCGCAGCGCAGCATATAGCAGCTGTATGCCGGCCGAATTCACATTGACCATTTTTCCGTTATTCAAAGCCGGGCCGGCCGGGTTAATAATCCGGTCCATGCTGCACGTGGTAGCAAGGTGACGGTAGTCGTAGTTGGGATCGACGCTGCCCGAGTCACAGACTCTTATGAACCAGCTATCCAGCTCCTGCCCGCCGGACGTTACCGGAGTAGACAGGGTCGTGAGCCGCCGGAATTCACCGCCCCATGCCTCCAGCCGCGTATCTATGTCCCTCTGGTTCAGGATGAATCTATACCGCAGCTCGAGCTCATCAGAAATGTCAAACGGGGTGTAAGGCCCATTTGGTTCACTGAAGCGCCAGACAACATTTTGCTCATATCCGGCCAAATCCAGCGGGTTGACGCCGACGCCGTTATTTGCTCTGGCCTGAAGCAGAGCTGTCTCTTCAGCCAAAGTGGGTGGATCACCCGGACGACCGGCAAGAGCGATGGCATTTATCTGCATCTGGCTGGCGCCGTCAATCCTTCTGAGGCCGGCAATCGGGTCCATCTTAAATGCAGTGTTGGCGTTTAATAAGCCGGTATTGTCGATAATCCTGATGGCGGCGTAAATGGGCTTGCCTTTACCCGAGGTTATGTCGGGCAGTTTAGTCCATTTTGAGTCGGATACGCCGTCGCCGTCCGCATCGGCGGTGGCAACCGGCGTATTGAAGTCGGTTATCTGGTCGTACTCTCGTACGACGCCAGCTCGTACGTTCCTGGCGTAGCTGCCCAGGTATCCGGCGATGTCGCTTATCTGCCGCCAGTAATAATTGCTGCCGAGTCTGTAAGGCTCAAGCTCTGCCAGCCATTTGTTGTACTGGTCGGGATAATCGTAGTATTCCTGGCCCGCCACACCGGGGACATCCAGAACCAATTCCTCGGATATTTCTGCAATGATGGTATCGACAGCGCCGTCGAGCTCTCTGTTTTCCAGCATAGCTGATGCTGCAATTTTATCCACGCGGGCGAGCATTACAAACAGCACGCCGACAATGGCTAAAAGGCTGGTCAGAACCACAGCAAGAATAAGCGCTGAGCCGGCAAAAAGCTCATATCTGCCAGGTTTTTTGTTTGCTGTTTTCATTTTGATAACATTAACTGCCTAAGTGCACAATGTGTGTAAAGGTTCTCCCATTTTTTATGATGCCTTTGGAATCGTATAGCATGAATGTGAACTTGAAAGCCCTCGTGGTGATCTTTTGCGGTACGCCTTGCTGGCTTCTGGTCCACTTAATCTGGCCGGCCGGGCCCCACTCCGCAAACTCTATCGTGAAGTTGTGAACGCCTTCGGCCATTAGCATCACCATATAACCCTGCAAGTTATTCGGGTTTATCAGCGGTCTTTTTACCCAATCATCCGGGTCGGTAAAAGGACGAACCACTCTCCACTGCGACAGAGATTTTCTATAATATTCACCTACAGGCGAACCTGCGGCAGGCGCGTCGCCGGTTAGTATCGTCTGCCTTCTGAGCAGCATGTTTTGCCGTGGTCTCGGCGGGCCGCCGAATGAGTTGGGGTCCGGCTGGCCGTAAAACACGCAGGCAACGTTTCCTGCCATTGTTCTGCCGTCGTATTGTGCGGTGGATTGAAAACTGCCGCTGGTGAAAAAGGCGATGCAATCCGAATTCACCTGCACACTCTGACC
>JAFNGF010000280.1:0-8972 GCA_017885385.1 Planctomycetota bacterium | reverse complement strand
AATGACAGCACCATCGCCAGGATCCCCACAGCAACTACCAGCTCGAGTAGAGTAAAGGCTTTTCGCATATTAAACGTTAGAATCTGATTACTTTCTGAGATACTGCTATACAAGGGTCCTTGCCGCCGCCGATTGGCGGAGGAACCACCCAAACGCGGTCGCCAAATGCACCTTCCCAGGGCCTATCAAGTTCAATGGTAGGTCCAGGGAAAGCACCAGGAACAGCATCACGTCGTTGTAGCACACGATATATTTGGCCTGTTTTATCATCCACAATCGTGCAGCCATCATTGATCCACGTTGCATTGGCCACAGGCAATCCTGTGAGCACATTGCTGCCGGGTGTGGCTAAAATACGTACCGTCATCGGAATAGGTCTTCCTGCGCCACCTTGATATGAAGCCGCACTGGCAGTTTTTCTGCTGACAAAAACTGTTACCTGCACGAGTCTGCTGGGTCGGCTGGCACCGTTTGGGTCCACATGCTGGCAAAGAGCCGACCAGTAATACTGTTTTTCCGAGATGTCCACTTGGGTCGAGGGATAAGCGAATTCCTCCGCAGGTACAGGTCTTCTGGCCGCAACGTCTTCAAAACGTCTGAGTGGTCCAACAAACAAATTGGGGTCTGCGGGATTAATCCCGTAGAGCTTTATCTTTGCAAAGGCCTCGTCTGCTACGACTGCCGCTGTTGTTCGCTCTGCGGCCACAGTCGTCAGATAGATGCCGGCCAAGAACGTGCCGGCTATGAAAAGCATTCCGATGGCAAGTGTAGCGACGGCCAAAAGGACCTCGGTAAGAGAAAACGCCTTGTATAGAATTCTACTGCTCATAGATTTACTAATGCGGCGAAATTATCGTCCCGGTATAAGGGTTGATATAGATCGCTTCCGGCGTCAGCTTTACCAGGTATTCCGACCAGGCCCTACCCTGGGCATAAGCTCGGTTGAATTTCTGCTTTTCGTAGACAATAAAGCTGTTGCGGCTTGCTTCTTTGCCCAGGCCCAATTCTGCGTAGTCATCCTGGATGAACATGCCCGTGTTATAATTTATGACGTTTTCTTGAGAGTTGAAGATATCGTCCGCGGACTCGGTCGGATTTGCCGGCCGAAAAATGCCGTGCCTATTTCTAACTCGCACATCGTGTATCACCAATTTTCCGGATGGCGAGAAAATTATCGAAAAAGAGGTTGTATCCTGCAGCTCAGCGGGCTGATCAATCTTGCTGTCATCATCAATCGGTTCATCGCCCGAGTACACTGGATCTATATTGGTTCTGCGTCGCAAATCCATCACGCCTATTGTTTCGGGCAGTCTTATCGGCTTTAGTCCCGGAACTGCCCGAAAGGCATAAGCCAGCATATCCGGGTCCTGCACAATAAAGATCAGATATTGAGGCGCCTTGAGCGGACCTTCAGGATGATAGGCTTTTTGAAATCTGATCCCGGCGTATCTCTGATTTTTTGCAGCGATAGCGCGGGCTGAGGCCAACGCCGAGCTTACCATACCTGTTACACTGCCTTGAGACTCAAACGAGTCCAAAAGTGCGCGCAATGCCGGCAGTGCCAGGCTCATAAGCAGCGCTGCTGCTACGATAACCACCGTTATCTCTATCAGCGTAAGACCGGATTGTTTATATTTTGCCTTCATTATTGCTTTTTCTTTTTGCTGCTTATGTCGTCAGCGGTGGCAAATGCCTTATCGGGGCCCGCTGATATTAACTCCGGGAACGTGTCGCCGGGGACATATCTATAATCCAGCAATATTCCCCATACGTCGTATATCTGCGGCATACCAACGGCGGCAGGGTTGTTCTTTATTAACGAGGTATCAATGTTCTCCAGTATTTTGCGCGAGCTTGGCGTCCCCTGGAGCTGGCCATAAAGGGCTGCCGAGTGCGTCAAATAGGGCGGTTTATTTGGATCAGGGAATACGTTCCAATACTCGTAATATTCCTGCAGCGCACTTTCAAGCAGCGAAAAGATATTTTGGAGGCCTTTTTCTTTCACCTGACTGCCGATCCGTGCGGCGACGGCGATTACGATAGTGGCCAGCATCGCAATCATCGCCACTACAATCAACATCTCCACGAGCGTCATGCCGTATTTTGATTCCCGGCTTTTCATAGCTTTAGCAGGCAGGCAGGTGTAGATGGCGGTTTAATTTCCGAAGTTGCAGATGTCGTCGCTTGTACCGTACTCGCCGTCTGGACCCGCTGAAATCAATATGTAGGAGTCAGGTCTGTAAGGCCAGGGCCTGGCTGTTATCTTCGGATCTCTTATGTACTCAGAGAAGAAATTAAAATCTTCAAGTATATGCCTCCTACGAGCCGCGGAAGACTTGTTCCAGTCCGCCAGTCTCCCCAGGTTAATGAGGGGGAAATTGTCGCGAGGATTATAAATCTGGTCTTGATAGTTGGCAGGACTACCGCTGGGGATGAGACTCTTACTGGAGGTATTTGCCCGGTAATACAGGATGGGCGTCCCCGCGTTCTGCGTGGTTGTCTCGAAAATGCCGGGTTTTCTGAAGGTTATCCTTTTTACGCTGAATACGTCACAAAGTACAAACGTGTCCGGCGCCAGCTCGACGGTGTCGATGAACAACCCCGGCTTATCGGGCGAGATGTCGGCCAGTCTAAATACGCCGGCACTCGCCGGCTCCAGGTAGGGGCCTTTTCTTTGAGCCATCAGAACGGCGTCGTTCGGGTTGTATACGAAGACGCCGGCATCATTGAAGCCATTCGCTCGAAAGTCGGACTTGGGCTGAAAACCCATTAGGTCCCAGCCCACCAGAGCCTCCGCCAGTTTCTGTGCCCCACAGTAATTACGGGGACCGGCGAGTGCAGGGTCCCACCAGTTGGACGGCGGATAATCCCCGTAGTCGGTCTTAAAAGCCGTCAGACTTATCTCAATGGAGGCAAACTGAGCCTTCTGGCTGACTCTTTTGGCGGTAAGGCGCACAGCGGTCACAGCCGGAATGAGCAGGGCAACCAGCATCGCCATTATCCCAATAACCGTCAGCAACTCCACAACCGTAAAGCCTGATTTTCTGCGTTTCATAGCCAGATTCTTTCACAAATCCGTTGTTTCTAACCCGGCGACTTACTGGTTCTGAGCTTCCGCGTTGCTGCTGCCGAGCCAGTTATCGGCAAACACCCCAAAATCACGAAAATTGACAATAGCGTTTGGCTCGACATCATCGCCTCGGAACAAATTATGCTCATCATCAAGGTCTACTTCTGCCAACCACTTGCGTGTGAACGCGGATAAATCCGAGATATTGCCTTTCCAGATGCCGGCGTATGCTGCAAAGTCAAGAAAGTTGATCGTGCCGTAGCCTTCTAAATCGTCGCCCCGGAATAAATTCTGCCTGTCGTACGGGTCTACTTTGCCCAGCCACGCATCCGCCACGAGTTTCAAGTCGTTCACGTCGACATAGCAGTCGTGGTTCAAATCACCGGCCAAAAGGCCGCCCCCGCCGCAGTATAAAGTACACCTTATAAAATCCCATTGCGTAATATAGCGGTCCCACAATTGCTCTGCTACGTTCACGCGGATGCCAAGCGACAGCTTGTGCAAGCCCGGCGTTTTGTATTTCTCGCCAATAGTTATGGCCTGGTTACGGTATTCGCCCCTTACATCTGTCCCCGTGCTATTTGACTGCCAGACCACCTCATCATCGATCAGCACTACTGCGGTGCACTTATTCGGGTCCCACGGGCTGAAAGCGTATGTTTCCAGCTGCAGGTCAAAGCGAATCTCATTGACGTCCGCCAGATATAGTTGCTGAGAAACCGCCGCCGTATCTCCTGGAGCAAATGTCTGCCAGAACTCCGAATAAAGCGTCAAGTTGTAGCCGCCGTCGGTTCGCCAATCTGAGCTTACGTACCCGCGAAACTTGTCGCCCTGCACGTTTGCCATCCAGCCGTTTGGGTCTTTGACGGCGATGTCGCTAATCCAGCCGTCATCCTCGAAGCTTCCGTTTACGACCTGGCAAACGCTCGCCTGCGTCGAGTTTACAGCCAGCAGTACAACCATCGTCACTCCAATAACTGTCGTTCTTTTCATCACCTGATTTCCTGTCCTTTCAGCAAGGTTAGTTCAACATTTGGCAACTGGTTTGTATGCTCGTGACTGTTATTCTATATACTTCCAATTGAAATTGCAGATATCGTCAGCGGTGCCGTACTCACCGTCGAGTCCTGCAGAAATCAGAATAAAACTGTCTGCCCGGTAGGGTCTGGGTGGATACGGGATTTTGTGGTTCCTGGTATTCTTGTAAAACCTTTGCGGATCAATAAGGGCGTGCCGAGCCGAAACGCCTTGCTCCCAGGGTTTACCGAGCATCACTAACATCTGGTTGTCCCAGTAGTTGTAGATGTTACCTTTGCTGTCAGTTGTAGTAGGATTTGTGTTAGGATCGTGCAAGTTGTTTGACAGATCTGCCTTGTAATAAAGTATGGGCATGCCGCCTCTGGCACCACTTTTGTACGCGTGGCTAAAAACGTCGCACAAGACATAACTGTCTGGAAGGAATGGGTTCGTATTAGCCGCACCGTAAATCTCTGATAGCTTCTGGACATTGGCATTTTCCAACGGCAGGTATGGTTTTTTTCTGGAGTCAAGAGTTGCAGTAACGTATAGCACCCTGCCTGCACGGTCAAGCCCGTCGCGAAGGAAATCTGAGTCCGGATGAAAGCCCATCAAGTCTTGCCCCATCGTGGCTTCGCAGAGCTTAATTGCTCCACAGTACGGGCGACCTGCACCGTCAAGTGCACCGGAAGGTGGATAGCCGTCGGACTCGCTGTTAAAAAACTCAATCCCGGTACCTATAGCGGCCAATTGAGCCCTCTGCGTTACCTCCTTGGCATATTGCCTAACCCTGCTTATGGCAGGCACCAATAGGCCGATGAGAATCACAATGATGCTCATAACGGTTAGCAGCTCAATGATGGTAAACGCTGCCTTTGCGTTGGTTGGTTTGGTAATCGAATTCATCTTTTTTTCTCCTTCTTTCTTTCAGCGAATGGCATTTTCATTGGCTCGATATTGTTCTTATGCGGCGCCGCTTAACGCTGTAATAATCGATATCATGGGCAAAAATATTGACAGCACGATGGTCAAAACGACACTGCCGAGCACGACAATTATAACCGGCTCCAGCAGGTGCATTAACGAGCCGACCATTACCTCGACCTGCTCGTCATAATTGTCGGCTACTTTCAGAAGCATCTTGTCCAGGTCGCCTGTCTCCTCGCCGACCGCGACCATGTTGGAGATAATCAGGTCAACGGTTTTGGACTGCCGCAATGGACCGGCGAAAGTATCACCCTGCCTGATGGAATTGTGAACGTTGGCCAGCATGTTGGAGAAAACCTCGTTTCCCGCCGTCTCGCGAGTAACGTTGATCGCATCGAGGATTGGCACACCGGCACTAATTAATGTTCCCAGGGTTCTTGTCCATCGTGTGACAGCGACCTTACTGCTGAGCTGCCCAAGCACTGGTATCTTTAGTTTGATCATATCAAGGACTAATCTGCTGGTCCGAAACCTCTTGGCGAATCTGAGCAGAGCAATTGCTATAAATGGTGTTGCAACAAGGACGATCCATCCACCAAGCCGAACCGTGCGTCCCGCTACGGTTATGCTGGGAGACCACTCCGGACCTAACGCTATCCAACGGCTTATGCCAAGTACTACTTGCGTCAGCTTGGGCAGTTGTGCCCCCTCACTCATCTCAGTGAGGACTCCGCTGAAGCTGGGTATGACGAAGGTCATCAACAATAACAGCATAGTAAAAGCCGCCGACAGAACCACCGCCGGATAAATCATTGCACCCACAACGCGAGACTTAAGCCTCTGAGCTTTTTCCATGAAGTCAGCCACGCGTGCCAGGATAAGGTCCAGCACGCCGCCCGTCTCACCAGCCGCAACCATGTTGACAAAGAGCCGGTTAAAAGCTCTTGGGCATCTTGCCATTCCTTCTGAAAGTGTTGAGCCGCCCTCTATGTCGTCAGCCACGTATCCGATAACCCTTTTGAAGGTTCCCCCCCTTTGTTGTTCCTGAAGAATTCTAAGTGAGCGCAAAATAGGCAGGCCTGCGTCCTGAAGGGTGGAAAGCTGTCTGGCGAACTGACTTACAAACTTTGCTTTGACTCTGCCGCCGGCGCCGCGTCTGCGTTGTGGTCTGGTAATGGCTTTTGCCGCTGCTGCTTTGGCGGTTCGTGAGCGGACCTTGGTGGGAAAATATCCCATATTCCGTATTTTGCTGATTGCTTCCTTCTCACTGAGGGCCTCAATTTCATCTTTTATTTCCACGCCCTGTGAGTCCAATGCTACGTACTGGTAAACGGACATCTGAAGTCCTCCCTCTGGGCCGAAAACTCCTACTGACTATTGCTCAGAATCCTAATCTTTCCTTACGTTTCCATAACCGTTTCTTTTACCACTTCGTCTATGGTGGTGATGCCGTCGTAGATGGCGGCCAAACCGCTGTAACGCAGCAGCTTCATACCGGCTTTTTGAGCGGCTACGCGCAGGAGATTTGTCGAAGCACGATTCATTATCAAGTCACGTATTTCGTCGTTCAACGTCATAATCTCGAAGATGCCGGTTCGACCTCTGTAACCGGTATTGTTGCACTTAGCACAACCTCGTCCGTAATAGAACTTTTTGCCCTTTATATCGTCCTCGGCAAGCCCCAGCTCTCTCAATTGGGCTTCATTCGGCTCGTAGGGCTCTTTGCAATTTTCACATATCTTCCTGATTAACCGTTGCGAAACGATGCCCTCCAGGGTGGCAGTGAGAAGGTAAGGCTCTATGCCCAGATCAAGGAGTCGAGCTATCGAGCTGGGGGCGTCATTTGTGTGCAAGGTGGTGAACACGATGTGGCCGGTAAGCGAGGCTTGGGCGGAGATTTCCGCCGTCTCCAGGTCACGGATTTCGCCAACCAGAATGATATCGGGGTCCTGGCGGAGTATATGCCTCAGACACTTCCCAAACGTCAGTCCGATGTCCGGCTTCATTTGAACCTGAATAAGACCGTCAATGTCATATTCCACGGGGTCTTCGGTCGTAATTATTTTCCATTCGATGGTATTGAGCTCACTCAAAGCCGAGTAAAGAGTCGTGGTTTTGCCGCATCCGGTAGGCCCGGTGACGATAATGATGCCGTTCGGTTTGTTAATAAGCTGGCGCACCATGTCTTGTTGCTCAGGCCGAAGGCCAAGTTTTGCCAAATCGAAGCTCATCTGCGACCTATCCAGGACACGCAGCACGACGCTTTCTCCAAACATTGTGGGCAGAACGCTGACACGAAGGTCCACTGGTTTGCCCTCGACGCTCAGCGATATTCGGCCGTCCTGAGGAAGCCTTCTCTCAGCGATGTCCAGGTCCGCCATGACCTTTATTCGCGAGCTAAGCGCCGCCGCAATATACTTTGGTGGGGGGATCATTTCGTAAAGCACGCCGTCAATACGGTAGCGCATCTTGTATTCGTGCTCGAACGGCTCAAAGTGGATGTCCGAAGCTTTGTCGCGAATTGCCTGCAGAAGAACCAGGTTCAGCAGTTTCTTGACAGGGTTAGACTCGGATAACTCCTTAAGCTCGTCTAGGTCGATGCTCTGATTTCTGCCGTCAAACTCAGCAAGAAACCTGTCACTTTGTATTTCATCTATAAGCTCGTTGATGTTCTCATCTTGTGTCTCATAATACTTGGTTAGAACAGCTTCCAACGCCCCGGGGTCGGTAATTTTGGCGTTGACTTTGAATCCCATCAACGTGCTTAAGTCATCGGTTGCTCTGAAATTATCGGCGCTATCCAGAACGACGGTCAGCTCATTCTGCCCTTTGTCGTATTCGATAGGGACGATGTGATAGGTCTTTGCCATTTGGGCAGGGACCTTGTCGATCACGTCTGTAGGGATGTTGAGTCCTTCTATGTCGAGATATTCCATCCCCCGCTGAGCGGCTAATGCAAGCTGCAGTTGACTTTCCTCGACCAGACCCAGTTCCAGGAAAATCTGCCCTATCTGGACTTTGCCGTGCCGCTGATTTTGAATCATTAGGCATTCATGAACCTTATCTCTGGGCAGAACACCCATTTTTATGAGTATTCTGCCGAGCGGCCGGCCCCTCAACTGTTCTACGGGAGGCAGCTTATCTACAGATTTCATTTTTGCCATTTGAGCTGGTCCTCATAAGCAATTCTGTTTCCGACCAAACGTACTATACAACATTAACGCCTTTTTGGCAAAGAAATTATAAATTGGACACCTGGTTATTAAGACAGTGGCAAGCCGCAATCGTTAACCGCGAAAAAAGTCTTATAACGGCGGAAAAGTGCCCGTTGACGGATTACTCGCCCTGAATGGTTGCGGAAGAGCTTTACAAAAAGCAGACTGGTTTTTTCAAGACCAGCTACGTTCTCAGGATTGGCCCGATGTCCTCCATTTCCTGGGCAACTGCTGCCTTTTTGGCGGCCTTTGCTCTTCCCTTCGTGGCGCTCATTTTGGCAACGGCTTTGTCCTGCAATGCACCTGGCTGACGGCTGTTGTCCAGCATTTGCTCCAGCGTGATTTTGCCCGAATCGTATAGTTGCCAGAGGTGTTCGTCCAGAAGCTGCATACCGAGCTTCTTGCCCGTTTGGATGCTCGAATCGATTCGGTAGGTCTTGTTTTCACGGATCAGGTTCGCAATCGCAGGCGTTACCACCATAAATTCGTAAGCTGCGACTCTTCCTCTGCCGGTAGCCAGCGGACATAGAGCCTGACTGAGCACGGCTATCAAATTGCTACTTAGCTGAATACGAATCTGCTCCTGCTGGTTGACAGGAAAGATGTCGATGATCCTTGTAATTGTTCCTGCGGCGCTTGTGGTATGCACTGTGCTGAAGACAAGGTGGCCGGTTTCAGCAGCCCTGATACCTGCTTCAATTGTCTCCAGGTCTCGCAGCTCGCCCACCAAAATAACATCTGGG
>JAFNGF010000279.1 GCA_017885385.1 Planctomycetota bacterium | reverse complement strand
GACGGATTGCCGTTTTCTGTCCTCTGTCTTCTGTCTTCACATTTTTCTCAGCGCTCTCGGCGCTCTCTGCGGTTAATCCTTTGACAGAAACGCAGGATGAGCAATTTGGCTGCCCATGCAAGTTTTGCCGCAATTGTCAATTTTCAATCGCCGATTGTCAATTGCAAATCCGCCTCTTCTTCACCCTGCGTAGCGGGTTTCGCAGAGCAGGGCTGTTACCAACCATCCACTTTATGCCTTTTATAGGTAGACAGAGAACCCCAAACAGCATTGCCTAATCGGTACGCAAGAAGCGTGAGGCCTGTGACATGAAAGCGTTAAGGTTCATACGAAAATGGTGGCGCAGAACGCTGGGCTTGGGCGTGAGTTTCCCAGCCGGAATAGATTCGCACAAATGGGAAAGCAAAATCGAGATTCTGCGGATTCTATCCAGCGGGTGCTATTGAGCATCAGGCTCGGCCGTCGCTGTGCCGGCGACGGCTAAACAACGGACTCGAAACCCAAAGCACTATTTGTTCCTTCCCTGCTCTGCGAAGCCCGCTACGCAGGGCGAAGAAGAGCAAGGACACAGGTATCAATAAAGGGTGTAAGAAAACCACGCATTCAGCTTATCAAGTTTTTACAAAATATTTGCATAATTTCGGTATGTTCCTGCGTCTATAAAGATAGAGAACACCAATCGGATATGTAAGCGCCTTAAGCAGATGAAGACCAAGATGCGATCAACAGAGCCAGCGATTTGTCAGGGAGGAACTAAAGATGAAAAAGATCGATGTTGAGGACAAATTTCAGATAAAGCAGCTGCTCTATTCCGATTGCGTTCTGGGCGTCAAAGACCACCGGTATCGTTCTTTCGGCGGTTTTGCGCTTTGGTGGTATGATAAGCAGCGTGATATTTGCAGCTGCTGCGAAGCCGGCTGGTCCGACCTGGGCAGAAAGGTTGTCCACCATAGTCTGGATAAGGCAGTGAAGATTTTGTGGCGTTACCGCCGCTATTTATTTTTGCGCGGCAAACGCCTTTCTCAGGACAGGAAACCGATAAACATTGGGCATTTTTACAACTGAGATAATGAGCCGGCACAAAGAACAAATCGGCTTAACAAGCGTAATCCTATAGAAAGAACCTGCAATTGAGGGGCTGGGGCAAATCTTACCCTCCTCTCCTCCGAACGTCCCAGCCCTTTCATATTTATCCGCCGGACCCCCGCCTGCGCGGGGGCAAGCTTGCCCCTGCAAAAGCAGGGGTATGGCGGACTTACCTCTTGACAGCCGGACATCGGCTCCCGCTCTTGCTTCGCAAGAAGCTGCGGGGGCGGCTCCTGCCCGCACTATTTAGCCGGCGGTTTCACCGCCGGTTCCCGTTGCGGCTTTGACAGCCACAAAAAAGCACAGCAGCACAAATATTGCCAGGCTAAGGCTCCATCTTGCCGCCAGGCCAGCAGCGCTCGGAACATAACCACACACAAGAGCCAGCCCCGCAACCAATAAGCTGTAAGGAAGCTGGGTGCGAACGTGCTGCATCAGGTTACAGGAGCTGGCGGTAGCACTCATGATCGTGGTATCGGAGATTGGCGAACAATGGTCGCCGAAAATGGCGCCATCCAATACCGCGCCCAGGCTTATTATCGTGGTAAGGCCATAGACTCGCCCATCGAGCGCAAAGGCAATTGGAATGGCGGTTGGAATTAGTATAGCCATTGTCCCCCAACTTGTGCCGGTGGCAAACGAGGTCAGACAGGCAACCACAAACAAAATCGGCGGAAACCAACAGGGCGAAACCCTACCGGCCAGCACCGTTATCAAAAATTCCCCCGTCCCCAGGCTATCGCAGCAATTCTTCAGCGACCAGGCAAGAATCAGTATCACCGACGGCGTAGCTGCCCTTTTGATGCCCCGGTAAAAGCATCCGGGCAGGGCCGAGGTCCGCAGCGAGCCAGACAATCGCCCGCAAAGTAAAGCCAGTGTCACCCCAAACAACGCGGCACAGAAAAGGATAATGTGGCTGTGTTGAGCGCTGCTGATAACCTCACGCCAGTAAACCCAGCTAAAAAGCATGCCAGCTTGGCCAAGCTTGGCTGGGCCATTACCGTCGATCCAGAGTCCTGTTATATGAAACAATATAAGCCCGCCCAACGGCAGTAGCGCGTTAATTGCCCGGCCTGATAGTTTCAGCTCAGCCAGCGAGACCGAATCGCCCACTGCTTTGGAGGAGCTCGCGTCAGTATCTGCGGTCTTGGCGTTGGCTTTTGCCGAATCTTCTGCGGCTTTCATCGGCCCAAACTCCCGACCGGCAATTATTTGCACAAAAATAAAGGCAATCATAATTAGACAGTAGAAGCGGAAGCTCAAGGCGTCAAAGAACATTGAATAGCCGGTCTTACCCATACCCAATTCCTGACTGACATCGGCAAAAAGGCCCACTTCGTAGGCAATCCAGGTGCTAATAACCGCCAATCCCGAGATAGGTGCGCTTGTGGCGTCGACGAGGAACGCAAGTTTTTCCCGACTGACCCGAAACCTATCCGTGATTGGCTGCATCATCGAGCCGACAATTATGGCGCTGGCGTAATCATCAATAAAACAAAGAATCCCCATCGCCGCGGTAGCTAATTGCGCGGATTTTCCACTCTTTACGCGCTTGAGGAACCACACGATGATGCCGCTGAAACCGCCGGAAGCAATTATTATTTCCACCATCACAAAAATCGGCGGTATGAATGCAAGAATTTGCAGATTGGTAGTATTCGCAGCAGTATCTATAACATAGACACAAACTGTTCTGAGACCTTCAAGCCAGGCGACTGCACTCAGTGGAGCCTGTGGAACCGCGGTCAGCAGCCCCCCAACTACAATGGCAATTCCCAGACTGGCAAGGACGTGATGCGTCAGAAAGGCCAGCACGATTGCCAGCATAGGCGGAACAAGGCTGTACCAGATAGCAGTCTGCGAGTTGCGGTCACTCAAACACGCAAAGCAGACGGCTGAACCGAATGCAACAGCCGCGACGACGACCGCCATTATATTTGGGTTCCCGCGAAGCGGGCTCACTCTTGTACGGTTTTTCAGTTTCAACGGAGACTACGCATACAACGAGCCACAGAGCGANNGCCTCGCTCGCAATGACCAAAAATGGCCAAAATTCGACATATTACCCCGTGAACGGTTACGAAAGTAGAATACATACGCGGAAAACACACACAAATCAAGTCAAAAACCCCAAACTCAAGCGGATTCGCAGCGGCTTGGCCGTGCTGGGTATTGACAATTGGCAATTGAAAATCGACAATTTGCATTCGGAGAGGTGTCGGAGCGGCTGA
>JAFNGF010000278.1:6149-7813 GCA_017885385.1 Planctomycetota bacterium | reverse complement strand
TCATGCCACAGTTCATCGCGCTACATGGGCCGAAGAGGGTCAGGTAGGCGGCGCCATGGCCTTTGCAGGCAATGGTGACGACGTTGAATGCCCCGACGGTAGTTTCCTGAATGGCCTGAGCAATCTGACTGTTGCTGCCTGGATCAAGTCCAATGTGATTGATACCGACAAGGGATTTGTAATCTTCACAGCTCCGGACGGGGGTGACAGCAGGGACTTCCGGTATGACGCAGCCGGTTCTGCCAGTGGCAGAGATGATGTGATCAAATGCGGTGTCTACGCCAATGGTGACAGCCAGGAAATTGAAAGCTCCGCTGGCATTCAGACCACCGAATGGCAGCACGTAACGATGACCTGGAGCGGCGGCGGACTGATAAGGTTCTACATCAACGGCGTGGAGGATACGCCGACAGGTCGCAGCGGTCCTAATAACGCCGGCGTTACATCAGGCTGCACAAAGCTGGTTATTGGCCAGGGCGGCAAAGACGCGGGCAGCGGATGGGACGGCCTGATTGACGATGTCAGAATCTACAATAAGGTGCTGACTCCGGAGCAAATTAAGCAGGCTATGAGAGGCGACCCGACGCTTGCCTGGAACCCAAAGCCGGCCAACAAGTCGCTAACGGACATCGAACGGGCAGCGCCGCTTACCTGGTCGCCGGGCGAAAAGGCGGCCCAGCACGATGTCTACTTTGGCACCGACCAGACCGCGGTGGCAAATGCTACTNNACGGTAGCCGACTATCTCATTGTGGATGATTTTGACGACTACACCGACGATGTCGGCAGCAGAATCTTTCAGACCTGGCGGGATGGATTTGGATTCTCCGAGCCGGCGCCCGGCTATCCCGGCAACGGTACAGGCTCGGCTGTAGGTTACGCTCAGGCGCCGTTTGCCGAGCAGACTATAGTGCGCGGCAAGCAGTCGATGCCGTTGGAGTACAACAACAGCGGTGCGACCGGCAAAGCCCGCTACTCAGAGACACAGAGAGAGTGGGCCTCGCCGTTGGATTGGACAAAATATAGTCTTAAAGCTCTGACGCTATACTTCTATGGCGCTCTTGCCAACGCTGCTGAACAGCTCTACGTAGCGCTGGAAGATAATGCCGGCCACGTCAAGGTGGTGAACTATCCTGATCCGGAGGCAGTTCAGGCAGCCGGCTGGCAGGAGTGGAACATCGAGCTGACCCAATTCAGCGCTGCGGGCGTAAATCTGAAGGCTATCAAGAAGATGTATATTGGCCTGGGCAACCGGAGCAGTCCGAAGCTTGGCGGCACGGGCACGATATACGTCGATGATATCCGGGTATATCCCAGCAGATGTGTTCCTTCGATGGGTAAGCCTGCTGCCGACTTGAGCGGCAACTGCGTTGTTGACCAGGCTGATGTGGAGATCATAGCCGATCAGTGGCTGGATACTGGTTTCCAGGTTACGCCGGCTGATCCCGGCACTACCGGTCTGATAGCACACTATCCGTTCAACGGCAACACCAACGATACGGTTGGTGGCCATAATGGTACTACCGTTGGCACGCCGGTCTATACGACAGGTAAGATAGGCCAGGCGATTCTGCTGAATGGTGTGGATCAGATGGTGGATGTTGGCGCGGTTGGCATCAGCGGAGCAGCCCCGAGGACAGTCTCCGGCTGGGCCAAGTCAAACTC
>JAFNGF010000278.1:0-6060 GCA_017885385.1 Planctomycetota bacterium | reverse complement strand
CCGGCGAGGCTGTCAACTTCTTCCCAGGCAAGGTTGATGATGTGAAGATCTGGAACCGCGCATTGACCGCGGCTCAGATTGCATGGCTTGCCGGCCGGACTTCGACGTTCTCGATACCGGCTGATTTACATCAGGACAACGTGATTAACTTCAAGGATTTTGCCGTATTGGCTGATTCTTGGCTTGAGGAGATTTTGTGGCCGTAATGGCAGCGTGCTGTGAATGTTTAGCCGACGCCGGCACGGCGTCGGACCCCCGCAGTAAACTGCGGGGCTAAACTCTAACATCATGGGTTCGACTGCGCTCACCACAAGTTTCGGGGCCTATTCGCCAGAGGTGAATAGGCCCCTGCTGTTTTTCTCGCATTATCCTGCACGGTTTACGGTTATTGGATTTCAACCGTATGCGGCAAGTGCTCCAAAGGGCAGCCGGAGCACAGGGCTTTCGGTTTGCAGAATTGTTTGCCAAGTCTTACCAGCAATGCGTGGTACTCATTGAAAAGCTGAACATCCTCCGGCAGGTTTGACTGAAACAATTCTTGTAGGCGCTCATAATCGGCGCCGGCGTCAATCAAGCCGTGTCGGACAGCAATCCGAGCTGTGTAGGCATCGACGACAAAAATGGGGCGGGCCAGAGCATAAAGCAAGATTGAATCGGCTGTTTTGCGCCCGACGCCTTTTACTGCTAATAGCTCGGCTCTCAATTCCGGTGTGCCGAGGGCTTGGAGGTTTGCGAGCCGGCCATCGTACTTCTCAAAGAGCCAGCTTAGAAAGCTCTTGAGCCGCTTTGCTTTTATATTGTAATAACCGGCGGGTCGAATGAGCCCAGCAAGCTGCGAAATGTCCAGGCGGTACAGTTTGTCAGGAGTCAGATAGCCGGCTTTTTTTAGATTTGTGATTGCTTTTTCCACGTTGGCCCAGTTTGTATTCTGCGTCAGAATAGCGCCCACAATTATCTCGAATTGCGTATCGCCCGGCCACCAATGCTGAGGGCCGAAGCGATCGAAAAGTGATTGATGGATCTGAGTCAGCGTTTCAGTTATCATCGTGTCATTCGCCGGCACAAAAAGCACGTTCACTGCCTATTGTAATCTTAGCTCAGTTAAAGTAAACTTTGAGCAAGCTGGAAATCCCAGAGTAAGAAGGGCAAAAGTTCGTCGCCTTTGGCGACAGATACCGCGTCGCGCTCAAGACAATGGCCCTTGACAGCGCGACACACAGGCATGGCAAGCAGATTCAAATACAATACGAGTCAACTGTTCAACTTTGCACAGGATTCCTATCTGGAGCGGACGAGCCGGCCGATTTACGCGATGCTCTTTCTGCTGCCGTTCATAGTCTTCTACGAGATGGGAACGATTTTGAGCACTACCGATGCGCTGAGCCGAACGCAGGACCGGGTAGTAGCGTTCATCTGGCTGCAGAGCTTTCTCGATAAATATCTCGGACTCGACACTAAGCTGGCCTGGGCGGCGCCTCCGGTGGCGGTGGTAGTGATCTTGCTTGGGCTGCAGTTGGCGTCACGCAAGCCGTGGCAATTTTGTGCTGCCGACTTCGGACCAATGATGGTCGAGTGCATCTTGCTGGCGGTTCCTTTGATCGTGCTCAGCTTGTTCTTGAGCGGGGCGGCAGACCCGACAGGCAAGGTTGTAGAGCCGGGCTATGCGACGGTGCATACGCAAGCGGAGACACTGGCGGGATGGCCTGCTGCAGTCGGCGGCGCAACATCGCCCATGGCGGCGGCAACCAAAGACGGTGAACCGGGCAGCAAGTCTTTACTGGCGGATGTGGTCACGGGCATAGGAGCGGGCATATATGAAGAGTTGATTTTTCGGCTGATTTTGATGTGCTTATTGATGATTCTGCTTCAGGACTTGATGGGGCTTAGCCATAGTGGTTCGATCACACTTTCAGTCCTTGTTTCGGCTGCCTTATTCAGCGCGCATCACCACATAATTTTCGTTAACGGGCAGTTTGCGTCAAGCTCGCCGTTCAGCTGGAGGGAGTTTAGCTTTCGGACCATTGCCGGGGTCTACTTCGCGCTTCTATTTGCAGTTCGCGGTTTCGGAATTACAGCCGGAACACATGCCTTTTACGATATTATGGCGACTTTAATCAACGCGACCTTTTTTCAGTATTGAAAACACGGGGCAGTGCAATTTTTCGAAGTTTTTCAAAAAAAATTCTGCGGCTCTTAGTCTTTAACGCTGCGGTGCTTGCAAAATATTCGTCCCATAAGCACCATAATACGCATTCTCAGTACTAATATTGCGCTTGAATAAAGACGTCGGTTTTTGTATAATAACTGGAAATTTGGGTTCTGCGTTTTCAGGGTCTTTGGTTATGGAATCGCCGCAAATCAATGTAGCTATCGACCAGCTCACGTTCAGCCTTTTTCAGAGGCCTGTGCACCCAGAGCTTTTCCAAATTTATGCCAGTCGACAGTTGAAGACCGAAAAGTACGAGGCTCTGATCTGGGTTACCGGCTGCACACACGTTGTTAGCGTCTTCGCAGGCGATGTGTGTCTCAGCGAGGTTATCAGCACGCCCGGTCAATTGCTGCCGCACCGAGGTTTGCTTGAGCGTTTTCAGTTCCGCGGCCCCCGCACTCACAAGTGCACTTTGAGCCGAGGCGTAAGCTACATGACTGACTTCCAAGTGGAGAAAATGAGTCCGAATCTCTATCGCCAGAGCCATATTGATCTGGAGCGTTTCGCTCGAAACCGGGGCGTGTTTGTCAAATTTCCCGATCTTGAAGTTGGAAGTCTACAACCTTTCTGCTACATCGACTTCGAGGCCAGACGCACCGAGCTGCACATTCACACCTTTGCGGCTTATCCGGATCAGGTGACGATGGTTAAGACCCAATCTTTGTTCGATGTTCAGTAAGCTTGCGGTATCGAACGAATGTGTTGCTATTGCACCTTCTCTCTCAAGACGCTGATCTTCTCCTGGATCTCCTCAGCCATTTTGCTATTTGGAAAATCGCGAACGATCTGCTCGCCTGCCTGAACGGCTTGCTCCCACCGCTTTTCTGTTACAGCGATGGAAAACTGCACGCCCAGATTGTGCAGTTTCGTTCTGAAGGCGTCCCTTGCCGCCTCCTGCAGAGCCAATCCCTCGTTGGGAGTCAGATAGAGGTCAAGCTCTTTGAGAATTTCCAGGCTGCGGTCGGTCTCCTGGCGTTTCACGGCATCGTCCCAGGCGGCCAGGAGGGTTCTTTTTCGCATCTCCTTCTTTTCGAGCAGTTTTTGCCGTATTGCTCTGGCCCGGTCGGAGCTGGGATGAGCCTTGATCAGCTCTTCGATCTGAGCGCTTGCCTTAATCCAAAGGCACTCATCCAGCAGCTGTTCGATATGCGCGATGGTCTGATTCATACGCTCCTGATCGGTGGCGTTACGGTACCGGTCCGCTTGAGTCTGCAGCTGCTGAGCTAATTCTTCGTATTCCTGTCGGCTGGCAATCTCATTGATCATATCATAAGCCGAGTCAAAGTCCTGCTGCTGGAGCTTTTCGAAAACAGCCTCCCTGAGAGATTGCTTGTCCGCCTCACGGAACGCGATAGTCTTGGCTACCTCGCTGATATGCGCGGTCTGATTGATTTGCGCCAGCCCCGCACCGATCTTCTCCAGCGCCCTGGTCGCGTCCTGAAACTTCGAGCTGTTGTCTCGCAGTGTTTCCGCTATTTTGGACACGCGTGAAAGCGTAGCCAGCAGCGCCGCCAGAAAGACCAAAGCACCGAGCAGCCATACCAGATGCCGCACGGTTTCAGATGTTTGGAAGGTGTTGGTGAAAAACGCCAGCAGGAACACGATTGCCAACGCGCTGGCGACAATGGTGATGTGCCATTTGAATCGCCGTAAGAAGCTGTCGCCTTGCAGGTCCATAGGCTTTCCTTTCACAGCGAGGTCATTGCCCACGCCTGCAGGATATTATAATACTTCAGGGGGACTGTGTCAATTATCGGCATGGTTTATGATGGCCGATGCAGTCGCGGCCCTTATGGGTTTGTGCAATAATCCGTGCCCCAGAAGCGTCAAAAAGTAAAACAGGGATCCGCGGCTGCGGTCCAAAAACGTAATGATAGATTCAGGTGCAGAATTGCTGACTTTGACGATTATATTGACTGGTCGAGGGTAAAACTTGCGACGAATTCTTATAGCCGCTGCCGTTTACCGGTGCTGGAGCGGTTTTTGTCTTTTCTTTTGCGAACGGTTATTGTACAATAAAACCAAGTTTGCCAGAAATACGTGGCAGGGTGATATTTTCAAATGACAGAGTATATCTTGTAGGTCACGATTAATGAAGCAATCTGTGTGTGGACGGTGTATCTGTTTGGCTCTGCTTATTACAGCCGGCTGTAGCCCTGAGCATTATAAAGCAGAGGCTGATAAAGAAGTGTATGAAATAATCAATGGCAAGTGGAAGGCCGACTTTGGTCAAAAAGTGAACTACACAATTAGCGACGTTCCGCCCTCGCCAAATGATATCCAGGTCGACAAAGTTGTGCTGCCGTCACACGTTATAAGTCTTGCCGAGGCGGTGTCTACGGCTACCGCCCGTAATCGGGAATACCAGCAGCAAAAAGAGCAGCTCTATCTGACGGCACTGGATTTGACTCTGGCCCGCCACCGGTTCGCCCGGCAATGGTTTGGAACTATCGATGCCAGCTTTCTTAGGGACAGCCAGGATAGGAGCGTGAGCTATAATGCTTCAACAGGCTTTAACCAGTTGTTAGCAGATGGCGCCGCGGTCAGCGCCAATATCGCCTTAGATTGGGCACAGTTTCTAACCGGCGACCCCCGAACCACAATGAGGTCGTTTCTCAGTGCCCAGGTGACCCAGCCGTTGTTGCGAGGAAGCGGCCGAAAAATAGTCCAAGAGAATCTGACTCAGGCCGAGCGCAATGCACTATATCAGATACGCTCATTCAGCCGTTATCGCCAGAGTTTTGTAGTCTCGATTATCGATGCCTACTACCGCGTTCTGCAGCGAAAAGATGAAGTGACCAACGCTGAGAATGACTACAAAAGCAGGGTGGATTCAAGTGAGCGTGTAGCGATGGAGGCCCAAGCCGGTCGTAAACCTCCATTCGAGGTAGACCAGGCCAAGCAGTCCGAATTAACTGCCCGGGATAACCTTCTGCGGAGCCAGCAGAGATATGAGTTCCAGCTCGATGACTTCAAGATCATGCTGTCTTTGCCAACGGATGCCGAGGTCGTGTTGGACCAGAACGAGCTGGACGTGCTAAGAAAAACCGGCGTGACTGAGCCTAATTATACGCCGGAGACAGCCGTTGAAACGGCGCTGGCGCAGCGTTTGGACCTGGCCAACAGCAGGGATGCGGTCGATGACGCCGAGCGCAAAGTCGTGGTAGCGGCTGACAATCTCGGCGCGGAGCTAAATCTGATTGGAAGCGCCAACGTTACTTCTCCCGGAACGACTGAATACCGGAGGCTGGAATTCCAGCGCGGTACTTACACACTGGGTCTGGAAGCGGATTTGCCCTTTGAGCGAAAGGCCGAACGCAACGCGTACCGAGAATCCGTGATAGCCTTGACGCAACGACAGCGGGAGCACGAGAACTATGTGGACCAGGTAAAACTGGGCGTCCGCGACGCTTACCGCACGCTACGGGAGGAAGCAGAATCTTACCGCACTCAGCAAATAAGCTTGGAGTTAGCCAAGGAAAGGGTTCAGAGCACAACGATGTTGCTGCAGGCCGGACGCGTTACAACCCGAGACTGGCTGGACTCTCAGGATGCGTTACTTAGGGCGCAAAATAGCCTTACGGCGGCTCTGGTAGCTCATGCAGTGACAAAACTGAGTTTTTTCCGCGATATAGGAATTCTACAGGTCAGACCGGATGGAATGTGCGAACAATGGGAAGCCGGCCAGCCGCCCGACGCGCAAGATTCGGCNNCAAGTCGATTTTCGGGATTTCTTGGCTCAGCCCGACAAGATATGGGACAAATAAAATAGGAACTATAGTTGAAAGCGGTACGACGATGCAGGCGAAAAGTATGGAAAAAGAACGGAATAAGCAGGGTAATAAAACAGG
>JAFNGF010000277.1 GCA_017885385.1 Planctomycetota bacterium | reverse complement strand
TGATATATTGAATGCATTTCCCAGTAAGGCCAGTGATTTTCTTAATAAAACACTTCTTAATTTAAGCCGCTTACCTACACGACCGTTCGAGATTATTAGGCTCGATATGAGTGGAGATTATTTACACCTCTTTACGCCATCTAAAGATGCAGGTTACACTTTTTTACGTGAGTTGGGGGAGCAGGGATTCATCAGATTTAATGAAGTTGCAGGAGGGCCACAGTGGAATGTTTTCTCCCTCACTACTAAATTCTGGGAGATAATAGAAACCTTACAAAAAACAGAAGTGGGTAACAAGCGCGCATTTGTTGCTATGTGGTTTGACGAATCAATGGATGCTTACTATAAAAATGGTATTAAGAAAGCTATTGAAGATGCTGGTTATATACCGTTAAGAATCGACTTGCAGGATTTCAATGAAAAAATCTGTGATGAAATCATTGCCGAAATTAAACGAACTAAGTTTATGATTGCTGATTTTTCTGGAATGAGAAGCGGAGTGTTTTTTGAAGCAGGCTTTGCCAAAGGGCTTGGCAGAGAAGTTATTTTTACTGTTAGGGAGGATGATATCAATGGATTAAAAGAACATTTCGACACAAGACAATATAATCACATCGTATATGATTCCGCAGAAGACCTTCGAAAAAAACTGTACAATAGAATTTGTGCAACGATTGTTTAGGGGATTATATGCCAAGCACATACAAAATTATATAATATACGTGGTATTCATTGATATCAGCAGGTCATAAATTCTAAGATGGTAGGGTGCGATGGATCGCACCAATTATCTTTCACACACAGGTTTACACAGATTTTTTAGCTTTATTCCTCTAACCCGTGTCCATCGGTGTCAATCCGTGTCTAATAGAAGATTTCTGCTTGACGCCGAAGCGATTTCTGGGTATAATATGCCGCTAACTAATGGATTAGAATCGAAATAGTGTAAAGAAGACAGGAGACAGAAGACGGGAAACAGAAGCCTGCCCTGAGCGCAGCCGAAGGGGCAGCCAATTAACTAATTCGCCAATTCGCTAAGTCTCTAATTCGCCTACTCTTCGCGCCCTCTCCGGCTGGTGCCAGATACAGGCTAATCAGAGCAAGAAGCGACGACCGTTTTGAGTGTATTATGCAAAACAAAGCCAATTCCCGAAAAGGCAAAATGCGTGTAAGCCCTTATAATAAGAAGGTATATGAAAATTTAGGCGTCTGCGGGCTCGGCAAAAGCAAAGCCAAACAAAGCCAATCCTTCGACTTCGCTCAGGACAGGTCTTCTGATTATCCTTGTGTCTTTGAATTGGCTGCGTATAATCTCGTTCTCCGTGATGGTAATATAAGGGATTTTGATGGAGAGTATGTGAAATGGCAGATGCACCCAAAGCCAATGCAGTAGTAGGACAGTCGGGCGGGCCGACGGCGGTAATAAATGCGTCTCTGGTCGGCGTTATCGAAGAGGTAAATAAACATCCTGAAATCCAAAATCTCTACGGCACTATCCACGCGGTAGCCGGAATCGTTAAGAACGAGTTTATCGACCTAAAGAGACTATCTGCTGCCGAGATGAAGGTTCTGCTCGCCTCGCCGTGCTCGGCTCTCGGCTCGAGCAGGGATAAGCCCGATCAGCAATACTGCGCAAACATTCTTGACGCCTTCAAGAGGCGCGACGTAAGATACTTTTTCTACATCGGCGGCAACGACTCGGCGAATACTCTTCATATCATTAACAAAATGGCCGGCGACGCCGGCTACGAGCTGCGAGCTTTCCACATCCCCAAAACTATAGATAACGACCTATTGGTTACAGACCATTGTCCGGGCTATGGAAGCGCCGCGAAGTTCGAGGCCTGGGCGCTGGTCGGCGATGACCTGGACAACCGCAGCCTGCCGGGCGTCAAAATCGACGTAATTATGGGCAGGCACGCGGGCTTTTTGACCGCAGCTACCGCATTGGGCAAACAAAGAGATGATGACGGGCCGCACCTTGTGTATATGCCGGAAAGGCCCGTGTCCCTGGATAAATTTCTCGCTGACGTAGATCGTGTTTATAAAAAGCTCGGCCGGTGCGTGGTCACGGCCAGCGAAGGAATCTGCGACACCGATGGCGTCACCTGGGCGGAGAAACTTGCCAAAGGCGTAGAAACCGATGCCCACGGCAATATCCAGCTTTCCGGTACGGGTGCCTTGGCGGATTTCCTGGCAGCCCAGGTTAAAGAGAAGCTCAAAATAAAGCGCATCCGCGCCGATACGTTCGGGTATCTGCAAAGAAGTTTCCCCGGCCTACAGTCTGCTGTTGACCTGGCTGAGGCCCGGCAATGCGGCAGAGCGGCCGTCAAGTACGCCGCTAAATACCAGAGCGGTTCGGTCGCAATAAGACGCCTGGCCGGCGGAAAGGATTACGCGGTAGAGTTGTTCCGAACCGAGCTTGCCAGTGTCGCCGAGAGAACCAAGTCTATGCCCGACGAATTCATCAACGCCGAGGGCAACGGTGTAACCAGCGCCTTTATCGAATACGCGATGCCGCTGGCCGGCGACCTGCCTAAAACCGGATACCTGGGCGATTGCCCCAAGGTTTGAGACTGTTTGACGAGTCCTGTTTCAAAGATAGGGTCGGTGCAGACATGACGGGCGAAAAATTCCTACTCGCGGTTCTGCTTTTCCCATACGCTGTCGGATTGGCAGCAGAGCCATCCGATAAGCTATCCCTAACAACCAAATTAGCGGATTCGGGTTTTGTGCGCAGCGTCAAGGACTACGGAGCCGTTGGTGACGGCAAAGCGGACGACACTGCCGCTATCGAAGCAGCCGTCAAAGCCGGCGTCGGCGTAGTATACTTTCCGACAGGCAGCTTTCGCCTGACACATTCCGTAATCGTTGACCTGGATAGCTATGGCAGGACGTCGCTCGTAGGCGGCGGTACAGCCTGTATCATTATGGAAGGAACGGGGCCGGCATTCCACTTCCGGGGCACCCACGATGGAACAGGCGACCCCGATAGTGTGCGCGATCCGGTCTGGCAGCGGCAGCGCATGCCAATTATCACGGGACTGGAAATACTTGGCGCTCACCCCGAATCAATAGGCGTGCGGCTGGAAAAGACGATGCAGGCGACTCTTACGAATCTGCTTATCCGCCGGTGCAAGATAGGCGTCCATCTTGTGCAGCGCAATCGCAACCTCCTGATCGACCACTGTCACATCTATCACAATAGACAAATCGGAATCGACTTCGACCGCGTGAATCTGCACCAGGCAATTATTAGCGCCAGTCACATAAGCTACAATCCGCTGGCGGGAGTCCGGCTGCTGGGCGGGCAAATGCGCAACTTCCAGATCGTGGGCAACGACATAGAGTATAACTACGATCCCAACAATTCAGGCTCCGCGGATATATTGATAGATATGAGTCCCGCCGGCAGCTCGTTTCGAGAAGGGACAATCGTCGGCAACACTATCCAGGCTATCCCGAGCCCCGGCGGAGCCAATATCCGGTTTTTGGGCGGCAAGAATCTGGAGGTCGGCGGTCTTTTGACTATTACCGGCAACTTGATCGGCAGCCAAACTTACAATGTACATCTCGCCGACTGTCGGGGTGTCACCATCTCAGGCAACTCGATTTACAGCGCCGCCGAGCACAGTCTCTGGCTGGAAAACTGCGCCAATATGGTGATAAGTGCCAACAGCATAGACTGGAACCCGGATCATAAGAAAAAGTATTTGGTGGACGGCATTTTGATTGAAAAGTGCCGGGGCGTCACGGTGGCCAACACCATTATTGAAAACAGCTTCCAGGGTTCTTCGGAAAGTGGCGGCGCCATCGATGTCAGAGCCAGCGAAGACGTGGCGATCTCAAATTGCCAGGTTCTGGACTTTATGTATCGCGGCATTACGCTGACCGATACGGTGCGCTGTCATATAACGGGCTGCTCTGTGATTGAGCGTCGCAGGAAACCGGCACCCGGAGCATCCATACAGGTAAAAAGCGGGCGGGATAATCTTATTGCGGACAACATCATAAACAGCGGCGGACTCTCTGTCGCGGAAGGGACAGCAACTATCCGCGATAATCTGGAAATTACCTCCCAGAATTAGGATCAGTTTTCGTAAACTGTTTCCACTTCGCTTCGATAAGTTCGCTGGGCTTTTTCTCGCTGTGAATGTACAGCCCATAGCGCAGACGCAGCGATTTTTCGGGCGTGATTTCTCTTGGGCCATCGAATGTCAAAGATGCTCCCATCCAGCCGTCATTTCGGACGTGGAAATAGGTCGGAAAGTTCGGATTGTCCGGATGATCGAAAAGAGTGATGCCTTCTATTCTGTCTTTTGTGATCGGCCCGGNNGCCTTCGGAGTTGCGAATCGTTCCGCCGCCATCGTTGACGCCGATGGTCTTAGCCATCCGCACGCCAATTAACCCAAATGGCGTTTTGCCGAGAGTGACCGCGCCGCCGTTAGGCCGCAATTCTGTATCAATTATCAATAGCCACTCCGCCCCTTCAAG
>JAFNGF010000276.1 GCA_017885385.1 Planctomycetota bacterium | reverse complement strand
TATTGACAACGCCGCAGGCAAAGCAAGCTGTCTGAGCGATCTTGCCGGCCATTTCGTGGTCAACCATATAATCCGAGGGACTACAAGTAAACACAATACTGGGGCGGCAAGATCGCTCAGACAGCTTGCTTTGCCTGCGGCGTTGTCAATATCGAGACTCCGGGTGCTGAGCCGTTTGAGCCGATACCGTATCTATATTATTTTGACCCAGCGGACAGCAAAGACAAACTCGGAACCGAGATAAAGCCGAGCACAATTGTCGATATAACCAGTGTGATGCAGACCAAAGAAGAGATGCTCTGCTGCCACCAGAGCCAGCGAAATTGGCTGCTTAAACATCATGGGATGGATAACTATGTTATCTCGATGAAGAAATTGGGTGAGAAAAGGGGGCAACAGATAAGCTCGCGTTTTGCCGAGGGCTTTCGGCAGCATTTGGGTCACGCTTATCCGCAGGATAATATCCTCAAGGCCGAGCTTGGCGACTTAGCGCACGTAGTGTAAGGAGAGCGAGGATGGCAAGGAAAATCAGCATCTTGGCGCCGGACTGGTGGGACTATACGACTCTTGACGACCAGGTTCTAAACGATGCAGCAAAACTTACACAGAAAGATTTGGCAGGTTTGTCCAGAGAGGGCTTCAAGGTTGTATTTTACGACACTCTTGAGGAGTTTTATCTTGCCGAGGCGCTGGAATACATCATGGCGTGGAAGCAAGCTACGGCGGATGATCCGGCGGGTATCTGCGGTCCGATTGGGCCGACCGAGCAGCTTCCGCTTGTCGCGCGCATCGTAAATGAGCTTGGGCTGAATCTTAAAAACGCTCATTTCTGGGGAATGGACGAATGGTATATGGCCGGCAAAGAAGTGCCGCGGACACACCCGCTGTCTTTTGCCAAAGCGGATATGGAGCTGTGCTTCGACCGGATTGATAATAAGCTGAAAATGCCTGTATCCAATATTCACTTTCCCAAAGCCGATGTCACCGAGTATGTCAAGAGCTGGCAAGGCGTTCGCTGCGCGATTATGCAGGGCGGCCAGGGCGACATAAAGCACTGGGCGTTCAACGACCCGGTTAGGCGCGAAGGAAAATACAAGAGCGAGCCGCCTAAGCCGGAGGAATATCGCCGGCTTGGAACGAGGGTTGTGGACTTGCATCCGGTTACTGTTATGCAAAATGCCCGGACCAGCGGAGGCGGCGTTGTAACCAATGTGCCGACCAAGGCGATTACCGTAGGGCCGGTCGAGACCTGGAAGGCGGAGAAAGTCTCCATCTGGCAGGCAGGGATGCACGATAATCCCTTCGGGATGAGATTGACTACCCTTATGATAAGTAAGAAAATCGCCGACAGTTCGGTGCCGATGTCACTTCTGGCTGGGCACCCGAAGGTTCAATTCAATTTCTACAGGCCCGCCATTGGCACGTGTGAAGCCGAGATGCACTGAGTCTAATCTTGAGAAAGCGAAATATGGCGGTAGATGTACTGATTCTGAATACAGCGGTAACGGATTTGCGAAGGCCGGATTTTGAATTCATTGATGAGCTGGTGGGCAAGGGCGGACTGGCCAAATGCAAGACCGAGGACGTCCCTAACTATTCCCAGCGGCAGGTGCGAGAATGGATAGAGCAAGGCTTTGCCACTGCCGGCGGGCCCGGAAACACAGCTCCTCTGATTGCCAGGAGCGGCTTGAAAGTAGCTGTCGGGGTGAACCTCGGCAAGGGACCTTACGATGGCTTGGACGCGCAAGGCAGGTTTTTTCATGATGTGATGACGGTAAACGGCATCGATATGTCGGCGACTTTCATACATCCCGATTTACCCACAGGGACAACATTTATTCATAGCACCGCCGGAGAAGACAGAGGCGGGATCGCTTATTTTCCCAGCGCCAATGACGATTTTGATTTTGAGCTGTTCAAGCCCGCGGTTGAGCGATTAAAGCCGAGGATCGTTTACTATATGTACTCTGGCCTATCCGACAGGGGCGATGCAAACGGCGGGCAAGATTTAGCTGAGTTTGTCAAATGGTGCCGAAGTAGGGGCGCCGTTACCATTGTTGACAGTCACACCTTAACGAGCAATCCCCAGGAGCTGATAGCAGCGGGTAAGTCGGTGGAGCAATACCGACTTTTAGAGCCGCTTCTGCCCGAACTGGATTTGTTCTTTACTTCCTGCGACGAGGCCAAGCTGATCGAGAATACTCTGGCGGGCAAACGTCTCTGGAGCAAATTTACTGAGCATGAAAACAACGTGCACTTTTTGGATTTTCTGACGGAGCGATTCTGGCGAAAAGACAAGAGGACAAAACTGTTTGGCGTCACTGTCAGCGACGGCGCTTACGAAAAGCATATCGACCGAAGCGGGCGTGTCGGCGGGCCCAATAAAATTGAATCTCGGTTTATGGCAGGGGAGGTAGTAGACCTAGTTGGGGCGGGCGACTCCTTCCGCGCGGGACTTATCACGTATATTGCCCGCAATCTGGCTGAGTTTAAGAATGGCACTATAGACTTTGCCGAAGCGGTGCAGATGGGCAACTTGTTTGCGTCACTATATATAAAAGCACCGCTCAACGATAGATACGGCAATATCAAAAGATACGACAAGATGCTAAAAGCAGTCCGCAGCGGCGTAAACTACTCAAGTTTTGATGCGCTGCAAGACGCGTTGAGCTGAAAGGTCAAGGGGAAGTAAATGGCTGCCAAAAAGGCAAGATTCGACTGGCAAAACAAAGTTGGCAACCTTTCGCAGGTCGCGGGCATTGAGACTTCTATTTTAGATAATGGTCCCGGCAAAGGCACGCGAATTGCCTGGGTGAATACCGGCTCCGGCTTGCGATACAAAGTCGTTATCGACAGGGCTCTGGATATTGTTGATGCCTTTTATAATCAATACAGCCTTGCCTGGCTCAGCCATGCCGGGGTGACTGCGCCGAGGCCAGGTTCCGATCGTGGCGTGGAGTGGCTCTGGTCTTTTGCCGGCGGCCTGCTGACGACCTGCGGCTTGAGTCACGTCGGTCCGCCCGAAGTCGACGAGTTTGGCGAGCGAGGCCTGCACGGGCGAATAAGCAACATCCCGGGCGAGGTGGAGGCAATTGTACAGCCCGATCCAACCGCCGGGAAGCTGGAGATGAGCATATCGGCGGTGGTCAACGAATCGCGTGTCTTTGGGCCGAATCTGGAACTGCGACGCACTATATCAAGCACACTCGGCGAGCCGACCGTCAGAATTCACGATGTGGTCACCAACCTCGGTAATACTCCGGCGCCTCACATGATACTGTACCATTGCAACTTCGGCTGGCCGCTGGTCGATGAAGGGACGCAGATTATCTACAAGGGAAAATGCGTGTCTCGCGGCCTGGATATGGATAATGCTATATTCAATCCGCGGCACAATTTCCGAAAAGTCACCATGCCCATCGAGGCGCACAGAGGCACTGGCGAGGCGTGCGGATTTATTGATGTTGCTGCCGATAGAAACGGGCTTTGCACCGTGGGGCTTTGCAATCGACGAATTGGCCTTGCGCTGGTTATGAAATACAGAAAGCAGCAACTGCCGTGTCTAGCCAATTGGCAGCACTTTGGGCCAGGCGAGTATGTCACGGCACTGGAGCCGGGAACCAATCCGCCGATCGGCCAAGGTAAGGCAAGAAAGCAGAAGCAGCTAATTCACATCGCACCTGGCAAAAGCAGAATTTACGACCTGGAAATGACAGTTTTAACTGACGCAAAGCAAATTGAGCGGTTTGTCAAGACCGCAGGCTAATATCTATGGCATCGCACATTTTCACCGGTTTTGGATTTGGGCCCATCCAGGCCGGGCTATTCGTCAAAGAGGCATTTGGCAGCGGAAATTTCTCGCGGATAATTGTCGCCGAAATCGACCGGCAGCTCGTTGATGTGGTCAGAGCCAATGGCGGAAGTTATTATGTCAACGTAGCAAAAGCCGATGGCATTGAAGCACTGCGAATTGACAATATTGAGCTGCTTAATCCCAATGTCACCGGGGACAACAAGATTCTTCTTGAAGCTCTTACTCAATCAACGGAAATAGCGACCTGCCTGCCTTCGGTAGATTTCTACGATTCAGGGGGCACCGGCAGTGTCGCGTCACTGATAGCCGGGGGTTTGCAGAATAGCCGGGCTGCTGCGGCGATAATTTACACGGCCGAAAATAATAACCGCGCAGCAGAAATTTTGGAGGAGGCCGTTATCAAAAAAGTCGGTGTTTTGCCGGTTAAAAAAGTGCAGTTTCTCAATACTGTAATCGGCAAAATGAGCAGGGTCGTCACTGAGCCCGGCGAAATAGCGCAGCGCAATCTGACAACTATAGCGCCCGGTATCCAGCGGGCTGTTCTTGTCGAGCAGTTTAACCGAATTTTGGTGAGCCGAACGAAAATTCCCGGTTTTAAGCCGGGCATCGAAGTGTTTATCGAAAAAGACGACCTTTTGCCCTTCGAGGAAGCAAAGTTGTATGGTCACAACGCCATACATGCACTGCTCGGCTTTTTGGGCGCCCTGAAAGGCTATGCCACGATGACCGAGGTTAAGCAGGATTCGGCAATTATGAAAATCGGTCGAGATGCCTTTTTGCAGGAATCCGGTGCGGCTCTAATAAAAAAATATGCCCATTTGAGAGATCAGCTTTTTACCGAGGCTGGTTACAAGGAGTATGCCGACGACTTGCTTACGCGAATGACCAACCCGTACCTGGCAGATACGGTCGCGCGGGTGTGTCGCGACATCGTGCGTAAGCTCGGCTTAAATGANNTGGGAGCTATGGCTGGTATTGCCTTACTGCTGCAAAAATCGCATGAGTACAAAGTCCCCCAGCAGCTGCGATTTGATAACTGGCGCCGGCTTGAGGAAAAGCAGATCCGGCAGCTCCTGAATTGGATTTGGGCGGGGCAAGAGGGTGCAGATACGGATCGACTCATTCGATACACGCACCAGGCAATGGAGCACTTCGCTGCTCTTGTGGGTTGATGGCGCGTTCGTCACAGTTAATATGCCGGCTTGGTTGTAGTTGCCGGCTTTATGATGGTTCTGATATATTGTCTTTGTTGATAGAGTAAGGAGTATTTGTATGAACGCAATGTTGCAGTATCGCGTTTTTGCATTGTGTATTTTGCTTACAGCAGTAATACCTGGCGATGCCGGTGCGGATTTCCTGGCGGATTTGGCCCGGCCACAAAGTGGCCGCAGTATGCGAGCGACATCGACGGGCAAGCTGCCCAATAGCGATGAGCCGGACCCCAACAGCAACCGCGATAACAGCAATGTCGCACCGGGCCAAACAAAGGTGCTCCTGGATGTAAAAGGGCCGGGCGTAATCACGCATATCTGGATGACGTTCCTGGGTCCTGAGCCGCATCCATGGGCGAAGAACGGCTCAGCGGATCATCAGCAGATGCTTTTGCGGATGTATTGGGACGGCGCGGAGCGGCCGGCTGTGGAAGCACCCGTGGGAGATTTCTTTGCCAACTGTTTCGGCAAACGCAGCCAGGTGATTAGTTTGCCTGTGATCGTCGAAGACGCGGATTCATACAATTGCTTCTGGTACATGCCGTTTCGCAAATCCGCGAAGATCGAGATCGTCAACCAGGCCCAAAAGCCGATCAGCCTGCTCTACTATAATATCGACTGGATAAAGAAGGAAAGCTTGCCAGAGGATACGCCCTATTTCTATGCGCAGTACCGGCAGGAATATCCCGTACAAAAAGGCAAAGACTATGTAGTCCTGGACACAAAAGGCAAAGGCCATTACGTCGGCACGGTGCTGGCGGTGCGGACGCGCAGCCCTGCCTGGTTCGGTGAAGGCGACGAAAAGATATATGTTGACGGCGAAGAAAAACCTTCAATCTGGGGTACGGGCACTGAAGACTATTTCTTGAGCGCGTGGGGCCTGAAGACAACCGGCACACCCTATTTCGGCGTGCCCTATTTCGATCAGTGGGGAATCGTTGGCGGCCATACCAGCGCATATCGCTGGCACATACATGATCCGATCGTGTTCAACACCGCCCTAAAGGTGACATTCGAGCACTATGGCTGGATCTCACCTGACGAGAATCCGGACTATAAAAGCCACAGTTGGAATGAGCGCCAAGACGACTACGCAAGCGTCGCGTTCTGGTATCAGACCGGCGAGCCGACCTTCGAGGCTCGTGCCCCCCACGCCACGGAACGCAGATTGCCGAATCTGGATATGATTTTCCCAGCCAAGCAATTCGTTGGCGAATCATTCCACGGCCAGGGACAAGCCGTCGCGCAAGAGCTGGACATCTACCCTGATGGCCAACTGCTTTACACGCCTGCGACTCAGCAGGGTGCGTGGGTCGAAATCCCGTTTGAGGTCAAGCTCAAGGAGCCCAGGCGGCTGCTGCTCAACACGACCACCTCGTATGATTACGGCAAATACCAGGCGTATCTTGACGGCGTGAAAATTGGGCCTGTGATGGACTTTTATAGCGAGCAGGTTACAAACAGAGAATATCATTTGTTGGATTTCTGGCCCGAGCCGGGCAAATACACGCTGCGGCTGGAGTGTGTCGGCAAGAATCCACTATCCGGCGGATACTATCTGGGCATTGAGTCGGTTCGTCTGCGTGAGCGTCGGCCTCGTGTCAAAGACTATGCCCACGACCTTGAGAAAAACTGGCGCGAAATGCCTGTATTGTACGAGTGAGAACACGGCAGACGTTGACGGCTGCCACGGTCGGCTTTAGAATGAGCCTAAGGTCGAAGATTGACAAGGATGGTTCAGGCGGTTTACAATGCTGCCGCACACACGGGTAAAGGTCTTTGCGAAAGGGTTGATTATGGATTTTGGGCAGAATGATCAGGGACCCCGCTTCGCGGGAACGCCTAACCGTATAGAATCGGCGCAGGCGCCGCCTGCGCAGGCGGTTTTGGGCGTGGAAACAGGCCGACCGGCATTAGAACCAGCGGGCAGGGGAACCGGCTGGAAGGTTTTATTCGGCATTATCCTTGCACTGTCGGTTATCGCCAATCTCGTGCTGTTTCTGACGCTGATCGGCGGCATCGCTATGTTTGCGGCGACACAAAAGGGCGTTTATGCTGAAGAAGTCATACTGGCAGGGCCGCGCTCGACCAAAATCGCGGTAATCTCGCTGCAGGGCATCATAGATGGTGAGCAGGCGAAAGACCTTTCCCAGCAGTTGAAGATGGCCGAAAGTGATAAGCGGGTAAAAGGCGTAATCATTCGAGTAGATTCGCCGGGCGGAACAATTTCCGGCAGCGACCAGATTCACAACGCGATACGCAAGTTCAGGGACGGAGCAGGCAAACCAACCATCGCATTTATGGAAGGTGTCGCCGCTTCGGGCGGCTACTATACCTCGGTCGCGTGCGAGCAAATCGTAGCTGAGCCGACCACGATCACCGGCTCCATCGGCGTTATGTTCGGACATTTCGTCCTGCAGCAACTGCTGGAGGAAAAGCTGGGCATTCAGCCGGTCATTATCACCTCCGGCAAGAGAAAAGGCTGGCCCAGCATGTTTCAGTCATTTACAGATGAGCAGCGGCAGTATATCCAGGAAAAGCTGATTGCTCCTGCCTACAAGAGGTTTGTGCAGATCGTTGATGATGGGCGAGCATCTCTTACCTTGTCCGAGGTCGAGGGCTTGGCAGACGGCAGTATCTATGGTGCTCAGGAAGCCCTTGAAGCAAAGCTGATAGATAAGATCGGGTATTTTGAGGATGCAGTAGAGTTGACAAAATCGTTGGCGGGCATTGAAAGGGCCGAGGTAGTGCAGTATCGCAAGCCGTTCTCGTTCGCCAGATTCTTGAGCTACCAGAACTCCGCCTTTGGCGGACTAAAGCTCGACAGGTCCCTGTTGTACGAGCTGGGCACGCCGCAGGTATTGTATCTCTGGAGCATATATCAATAGCCCCAGTTTGGCCGTCGCCGGCACGGCGACGGACCCCGCTAAACAGGGCATCGAAATCGAGGCTGGAATTGACAATTGAAAATTTACAATTCGGCCAGGTCCCTTCGCCATTTGTAAAAAGGGCATTGACTATCGCAGTAATGTTTGCGGCCGCTTTGTTGCCGGACGGTGGCCGGGCGGCAGAGCGCGTGAAGCCGTCCAGGTCCGGCCCCGACCGGATGCAATTGATAGTGGTGGCGCCCGATGGTCAGGGGTTTGTGGAGCGGGACTCAGGGCGTCCCTTTATTGCTTTCGGCACGAACTATTACGACCCCGATACCGGCTGGGCGCCGAAAATATGGCGGGAATTCAATGCCCAGAGGGTCCGGCAGCACTTTGGCGTTATGAGCGAGCTCGGCGTCAACTGTGCACGGGTTTTTCTTACCGCCGGCAGTTTTCAACCCAACCCGCAGCGCGTAGAAGAACAAGCCCTTGAGAAGCTGGATGAGCTTGTCAAGATTGCCCGCGAGACCGGCATCCGGCTGATACTTACCGGGCCGGACCACTGGGAGGGTGTGCCCTCCTACTGGCAGCCGGATCGTTTCGCGGGCAAGCCCGCTCTCGATGCCCTGCAGCGCTTCTGGGACGTTGTAGGCCGGCGCTATAAAGGTGAGCCGGCAATTTTTGCGTGGGACCTCCTTAATGAGCCTGAAGCGCCCTGGTTTGTGGAGCACTGGCGTCCGCAATGGAACGCCTGGCTGCAGAAAACGTATCGGAGCTGGGATGAGCTGAAAGCTGCCTGGGGCACAGAGCTTACTGAGGCAGACCGATGGGACGAGGTGGCTGTGCCCAAGAATCAGCCGGACCTCCGCAATCCCAGGCTGCGAGATTGGCAGCGCTTCCGTGAGCACCTGGCTGATGAGTGGGTGCGATGCCAGGTTGAGGCTTTGCGCCGCGCCGACCCCACGCACCTGATAACTATAGGCTATATTCAATGGTCGTATCCGCTGATTCGCTCCGGTCCGCCGGGCAGATACGCGGCTTTCAATCCTCGTTGGCAGGCACGCTGGCTGGATTTTGTCTCAATTCATTTCTATCCGACAATGGACAGTCCATTTAGCTCGGAGCAGAGTTGGCAAAATAATCTCGCGTACCTCCAGGCGGTGCTGGCTTACTGTCGCACTTCTAAGCCCGTGGTTCTTGGCGAGTATGGCTGGTACGGCGGCGGCGCGCCCCAGCAGCATCCTTATCTTGGCGAAACCCAGCAGGCCAATTGGATACAGGCTGAGATCGAGGCTTCGCGTGCCCTGGCTGACGGCTGGCTGTCCTGGCCATTTGCCGACACGCCGGAGTCAACGGATATTAGCCTTTATGCCGGCCTCGTCAAATCCGACCTGACTGTCAAGAACTGGGGCCGCAAGTTCAAGGAGCTGGTGGCAAACCTCTCGGAGCTGAAATCCGCCAAAGGCGGAACGCTGCAACTGCCTGCGTTTGATTTTCCACAGGCTTTTACGGCAGGTTCCGAAGACCTCGATAAGATGCATCAGACCTACGTCAGTGCCATCCAGCGCCCGCTTGGGCGGACGTTTAACCGGGGCACAGAGAGGGATTAACCGCAGAGCACGCGGAG
>JAFNGF010000275.1:108-3713 GCA_017885385.1 Planctomycetota bacterium | reverse complement strand
TAGCTGATAAGGTGTGGTCGCCTTTGATTAAAGAAGGTCAGGTTGATATATTGGTCGCTTTTGAGAAATTGGAGGCAGCCAGGTGGAGCTACTACTTACACGAGGGCGGTGCCGCCATTGTCAATAATCAGTCGACGCCGCCATTGTCGGTGAGCTTAGGGACTCAGCGGTACCCCGGCGATAAGGAGATAGAGGGCATTTTGCGGCAGTGGGCCAAGCGTTTTTACTTCGTTGATGGAACCCGTGAGGCTAAGGAGCTGGGTGATATCAGGACGCTGAATATGCTCATGCTGGGCTCTGTGTCCTCGCTTCTGCCCATTGGTGTTGATGTCTGGAAAGATTGCATTTCTCAACGGCTGTCACCTAATATACTGAAAATGAACATGGTTGCCTTTGATAAAGGTAGGGAGGAGATGTCTCGTGCCGGTGTCAGATAATGTCAGCAAACGCATGATGGAGGGGTCGTGGATACGGAGGATGTTCGAAGAGGGCGCTAATCTTAAGAAGCGCTATAGTGAGAAGGATGTTTTCGACCTGTCCCTGGGGAATCCGGTCATGGAGCCGCCGCCTGAGTTTAACCAGGAACTGAAGAAGCTGATGAAAAAGCCTACGCCGGGTATGCACCGGTACATGGAGAATGCCGGTTATGCAGACACACGAGCCGCCGTTGCCGTACAGCTCTCGCACGAGACCGGCATAAAATTTTGCGGCAACGATATTATTATGACCTGCGGCGCTGCCGGCGGCTTGAACGTGGTATTGAAGACAATACTGAATCACGGGGATGAAGTGATCGTATTCGCTCCTTACTTCATGGAATTCGGCAACTATATAGATAATCACGGCGGAGTTATCAAGGTCTTGCCCACGAATGACCAATTTGTGCCCAAGCTCGATGCTCTTGAAGCCGCCATTTCGACCAAGACAAAAGCCGTCATTGTCAATTCTCCTAATAACCCGACCGGCGCTGTCTATAGTCGGGACTTCGTCATGCAACTAGGTGAACTGCTGCGCCGGAAGGAGGCGCAGTACGGGATGCAGATTTATATTATAAGCGACGAGGCGTATCGCAAAATCATATATGACGGATTGCCATACCCGCCTGTTTTCCATCATCACCATCACACCATAGTCGTTCATTCTCATTCCAAGGACCTGGCGCTCCCGGGTGAGCGCATCGGTTATATCGCCATACATCCGGATTGCAGCCAGCATGATGAGCTGGTCAATGGCTTTATTTTCTGCACCCGGATTTTGGGATTTGTCAATGCGCCGGCGTTGATGCAGCACCTGGTAAAAACTCTGCAGCATGTCACCGTCTCTATCGCCGATTATCAAAAGAAGAGAGATTTTTTGTATAGCAATCTTGTTGACCTGGGCTACTCGGTGGTGAAGCCGCATGGTGCTTTCTACATGTTTCCTAAGTCGCCGGTAGAGGATGACGTTGCCTTTGTCAACGAGCTGCGGCAGTGGAATGTGCTGGTCGTTCCCGGAAGGGGCTTCGGCACGCCGGGTTATTTTCGCATTTCGTACTGCGTTGATGACAAGACGCTTAAAGGTTCTCTGGGCGGCTTCAAAAAAGCGGCTAAAAAATTTGGCTTGGGTTAGCAAATGGCTGGGTAGATTGGAGCATCTGCTCCAATCGATTTAGAAAAGAGAATAATGGATAAAAAAACTGATAAACAAAAACCCGGCGCAAATGCCTCTGACAATGTTGCCGCCTTGAAGGCAAAGGCCGGGCGGGAGCCAATCGCCAAATTCCTCGATATAAAATTGCTGGAGTTATCCGTGGGTTATGCCAGGGTGTCGGCGAAGCTGAAGCCCGAATATCTCAATTTCAACGGCCTGGTCTTCGGCGGCATTGTTATGGCGGTGGCCGACCAGGCTTTCGCCTACGGCACCAACTCCGTAATCACCCCCAATGTAGCCTCCCAGTTCAACATACATTTTGTGGCCAGCGCCGATGTCAAGGATGAGCTTATCGCCGAATGCCGGGTGGTGAGAGCCGGCAGGCGTGTCTGCATCTCGGAGATGACGGTGACCAATCAGGACGGCAAGCTCATCGCCAAAGCCACCGGCACCACCATACCCCTGGTCTAGTGCTGCTCCTCGTACTACCTGTCATTGCGAGCCCTTCGTTAACTGTCATTCTGAGCGCAGCGAAGAATCTAACCCCCCAATACAGTCCACGACCTTTAAGGTCGGGATCACGAGGCTAAAGCCTCGTGGCTACATAAAATAGACATCAAGCACGTATAGGCGGTTGACAAACTTTTACGTTAACTGCTATCATTTTAACCATCATGGTCGAAATGCATAACCTGACTCGCAGCTATAGCTGGTTTTTCTTTGGCTTTTGGTTTAGCACGCCTCGGCGCGGGTCTGGGATGGCATCGACCTAAAAGACAGCAACAAAATATCCAAGGCAAAAAGAGCCTCCCGCCCCGCGGGAGGCTTTCTGTTTTTAGAAGATGATGGAATGGTACTTAGGCGAATGCAAATATGAGAGGCATTAATTAAACTGACCTGTCATCGCGAGGAGCCCCTCCCGAACGGGAAGGACGACGTGGCGATCGCAGCCTTTTATATCCGCTCATCCTGAGCCTGTCGAAGGATGGAGGCGCAGCGAAGAATCTCGGTGGTGGGGAGGGACGATGAGATTGCCACGCCCTTCAGCGGAAGGGCTCGCAATGACGGGCAGGAATTGGTGAATGCCGTTAAACGTAAATAAAAAGGGGGTAAACAGCCATGATAGTTGAAATGAGAACCGGTGCACCTCAGCAAGAGGTAGACGACGTGGTGCAGCGGGCCAAGGAGCTGGGGCTGGGCGTACAGTTGAATCTGGGCACCAACAAGGTGGTCGTTGCCCTGCTGGGACCTAATACCGGCCAGTTGCCTATTGATATCTTTGCCGTTCTCCCCGGCGTGGAGAGCGTGACCAGGATTATGAAACCGTACAAGCTCGCTGCCCGGGAATTCAAACCGGAGAACACTGTAGTTTCCGTCAACGGGGTTCAAATCGGCGGCAAGCGCATCGTGGTCATGGCTGGCCCCTGTGCCGTCGAAGGTGAGAAACAGCTTATGGCGGCGGCCATGATGGTAAAGGAGGCTGGAGCCTGCATTTTGCGAGGCGGCGCCTATAAACCGCGCACCTCACCGTTTGCCTTCCAGGGTCTGGAGGAGGTCGGTCTAAAGATGTTGCAGCAGACCAAGAAGCAATTCGGCATGCCGGTAATCACCGAGGTGGTGGCGCCGCATGATGTCGACAGGGTATCGCAGTATGCTGACATACTCCAGGTCGGAGCCAGGAATATGCAGAACTATGCGCTGCTGACCGAAATCGGCAAGAGCCGGTGCCCTGTACTCCTGAAGCGAGGCTTATCGGCTACGGTTACCGAGTGGCTTACCGCTGCCGACTATCTGTTAGCCGGCGGTAACGACCGGGTTATTTTGTGCGAGAGGGGCATCAGGACCTTCGAGGACAGCACCCGTTTTTCTCTGGATATCGGCTCGATACCGGTGATTAAGAAATCCAGCCACCTGCCTTTAGTTGTCGACCCCAGCCATGCTGCCGGACATTATTCTCTGGTGCCGGCGCTNGCCNG